>JBLNAU010000514.1:0-7364 GCA_050259515.1 Syntrophothermus sp. | reverse complement strand
AGAATAACCAGATCGCCGATGCGGATGGGCTGGCGGAAGGTCATTGAATCAATGGCGACCGTCACCACCCTGCGCTGGGCGTGGCGCATGCAGGCCAGCGCGCCGGCTTCATCGGCGAGCTTCATGATCCAGCCGCCGTGCACATTGCCAAGCAGATTGGCATGTTCCGGGTGCATAAGCTGCGAAAGGGAAATGCGGGAAGCGCTGACTGTTTTACTGCGTTCAGTTTGAATCATGGGATTACTCTTAAGCCATGAGTGTACCATGCTGGTTGCGAACTTTGGAGACCCGGGGTTGGATCTAATCCAGATCCTCGCGCAGCTCGCCGGTATCCACGGTATGGAGGCGCTCAGGCTCCTCGGCCAGCACATCCACCAGGCTGTTCGTCAGGTCGCCCATTAACGGCGCCAAAGGAGGATGGGCAGGGGTGATCAGGCGCTGGGGCCGCGGCGGGATCTTCAGCCGCGGCCGGCTCGAATCCTCGGCCCGCCTGCGGACGATGCGCGGGTCCCCGGTCAGGAAGCCGACATAATTTCCGAGCACGGAATAGACTTCCTTTTGCGGTGTGACCCAGCCGATCCATTCCCCGCTCCGGTTGAATAGATAAGGATAGACAAGATACGCGTCCGCTTCGCCGCGTGAACTGTAAATGGGGATAATGCGAGCTTGTCCCTGTGACATGGTTTCTCCCTTTGCAGCAGTGACTCCTGTGAAGGCTTTCGCATGAGCTTGATCTCAAGTAACCTTTACAGGACCTGAATTCAGTCTATATCATTATACGTCCAATAGCGGTTGATGAAAAAGTTCCAGATCATGACAACTCCGATAGCAAAGGCAAGCGTGGCATTCTTTGCCAGCAGGTGAGCGGTCCCATCCGGAACACGGGTCATATTTTCTACAAAAACAGCCATGGGCGGTTCAACGTAGTGGAGGATGGGGATTCGAAATGCGATCCCTGCTGCACTTACCAGCACGAACATCCCAAGCTGATGGAGAATGTGCTTGGAACGGGAGTCCGGATAGGTCCAGTAGCGGTTGAGCACGAAATTGCTCACCACCGCACAGGCGAAGGAAATGGTTCCGGCAAATACCAGCTTCATGTTGAACAAGTGGGTCATCAGGTTCATGACCCCGAAATCGATCACTGCACCAAATGCACCCACTGTGGCAAATTTCAAGAACCTGATATGTTCCTGGTTATCGGTCAAGATCATCCCAGCCCCAGCTTCTTCTTGAAATATGGAATGGTCTTATGCAGGCCCTCCTCGAGGGAGACCTTGGGTTCCCATTTCAGGATCTCGCGGGCGCGCGTGATATCCGGCTGGCGCTGTTGCGGATCGCGTACGCTGCGGGCATCCCGGACGAAGACGATTCCGGCCGGATTTTTGGTAATGCGATTGATCGTCTCTGCGAACTCCAGGATGGTCATTTCCTGCGGGTTTCCAATGTTGACGGGCATGTTCTCATCGGAGTAGAGCAGCGTGACGATACCTTCGACCAGGTCGTCCACATAACAGAAGGAACGGGTCTGGTCTCCCTCCCCGTACACCGTCAAAGGCTGGTTGAGCAGGGCCTGCTTGAGAAAGTTGGGAAGCGCCCGACCATCCTCCAGGTCCATGCGGGGGCCGTAGGTGTTGAAGATGCGAACGATGCGGGTGTTCACTTTATGAAAGCGGTGGTAGGCCATGGTCAGCGATTCGGCAAAGCGCTTGGCTTCGTCATATACTGCGCGCGGCCCGGCGGGATCAACATTTCCGGCGTAGTCCTCGGTCTGCGGATGGACCAGGGGATCGCCGTAGATCTCGCTCGTGGAAGCCAGCAGAAAGCGGGCATTATTATCTCGTGCAACGCCGAGACAGTTATGGGTTCCCAGCGCACCGGCTTTCATCGTCTGAATGGGCAGGTTGAAATAGCCGGAAGGCGATTGCGGGTTGGGACTGGCTGGGGATGCAAAATGCAATACAGCATCCACTTTGCCTTTGATAAAGATGTAATTGGAAACATCATGCTTGTGGAAGAAAAAACTTTCGTTCCCCATCAGGTGTGCGATGTTTTCCCGGCTGCCGGTGACAAAATTATCCAGTCCGATGACTTCATGTCCCTCGGAAAGGAGGCGGTCGCAAAGATGCGAACCGAGAAACCCGGCCGCCCCAGTGATCAATATTCTCATTGTTTTTCCTCTCGTAAACCCTGGCGCTCTAATTTCGGCTTTGGATAGCTCAGCGCAGGTGGTTATTTCCAATCAATTTTGGTGACAAGCCCGTCCCCTGTCACCTGGTATGGCTCTCCCGAGCCGCTGTCTATGAGCCAGAGATTGCCCTGGTAGACCACGGCAATGAAATCACCGGTCTGCCCTGCGATGGCATCCGGCGCCCAGACAGGCGTCTGGGGATCCAGCCCGGGAGCATCCTGCGCAGGGAACAGGGTCCGTCGATTCGATCCATCCCGGTCCATGACAATCACCCGGTAGCGGCTGGTCTCGCTCTGCTCCGGGAAGATGGCCTGCAGGTAGGCGATCTGGTACTGACGCTCGCGTGCGCTGGATTGCAGGCTCGATACGGACGGATAAGCGAACATGCCTGTATCCTGAACGAGCGGGATCGATGTGTTGTTTTCGAAGGAGGTGGCCTCCACATCGAAGAAGGGCGAGTCTTCATTGCTTCTCAAATCCCTGGAGGGGGCGTGGGAGGTATAGTAGAGCGTCTCGCCATCGGCTCCCCAGGCAATGGAAGGCAGCCAGGCCCAGTCGCTGTGGGTGTTGAGCGGCGTGATATCCAAAAGAGGTTTTAAATACTTGCCATCGATATCCACGAGACCGATCTTATCCGGCTGCACGTAGGCCAGCCGCCCATCGGGGGAGAAGGCAAAGTTCATGCCCCACCAGCCGTACACTCCGCCGTTGCTGGCATCCAGGATTTTCCTTTTTTCTCCGGTGGAGATGCTGTAGCGGGAAAGGTCATTGTTGGCCTGCCAGCCGGGCGAGGTGGCACGCGGCTCCACGGTCGAATAAGCGATGGAATTCGTGCCGGGGATCCAATCGGCAAAATGAACAATGTTGGAAAGCCCCGTACTGAACGGTTTTCCACCATCGGTCCGTACGGCCCAGAGCGTATTGATCTCCTGGCTGGCTGGCTTGGTGGATTTGCGCGTGAAGATCAAAAAACTCCCGTTGGGTGAAAGCTTGAAGATGCGCCCATCCAGGTCGCCGGTGGTCACCAGGGCCGTCCGGTTCACAGTGGATGTATCGATGATCCAGGCGTTGCCGCCGGAAAGATAGGCGAGTTTGCCGGGGATGGGCAGTGGCGCGAAGGAAGTCTGCGCCCCGACCATCATGATCTCAGGCTGGGCTTCCTGCAGGGTAACCGTCTTGACAACCGATTTGCTGATCTCAACCCCGTTCTCGAGGACGCGGCGGTAGGTAAGCTCCTGGCGTCCGTTGGCTCCCTCCTGCACGAGACGCGTTTGGCCTTCCGGCAATGACTCGTTGCGGACCACCTGCCTCTCGAACGGAATGATCTGTTCCTCGGTTTCGAATACTTCCTGGACCCGGGTGATGCTGACATGATCCCCATTGCTTAAGACGGTATAAGGCGGTGGCTCGATACGGTCCTGGTCGCCAACATTGATCCCCGCCGATTGCAGGGCCTGAGTGACTGTGCTTCCGGAGGGAACGGTTATGATATGGGAAGCACCATCCGCAGAGACCGTGAGGCTGATATCCTCGCCTGTGACCTGTGGAGAGCGGCAGCCAGCCAGCAGTGCAAAAACGAATAGCACGGCAAGCAGACCTGCCTGGTGCAGGAGCGAAGGGAAGTGGCGGGGTGGAATGCGGAGCATATCTTTCTTAGTGGCGCTTCAGAGGTCGCTGCAATCTGCACTCGGAAGTATTGTATAATCCGTCCGCTATTTGATGCGGCCTGAGACCTTCATGACTCCATCGGCGATCTGAATGGTTTCGATGCGCAGTCCTGTTGCGACAGGGCCGAGCGAGCCAGTGTAGGCTTCCCGGACCATGCCAGCCACAGCATCCCGCAGTCCCTCCGGGGCAGGCAGGGGACCAAAATCGGCAGAGGCAATATCGATCTTGGGCTGGCCGTTCTCATCCACGCCCACGTCGACGACAATGCCGATGTTGGCGGAGAACATGCCTTGCTGGGTCTTTCCATAGATCTTCATCTGCCCATCCCGCAGATAGACCTGTGGATCGGTGATCAAGGGCTGTCCGTTTCGCTGGAGTCTCGGATCGCTCTGCAGGCGTGACGCGACATAGGATGTGATCTGCTGCTCGGTCAGGTTCAGGGTAATGGTGCCGGTTTGAGCCCCCTCCTGAAAAGCCCGCTGAACTTCATCCTGAATGCTTTGGGCATATTCGGTCGAGACGGGAATCGTCGGAAGATCTGTGTAATCTGGGCCGCCTACAAACATATTGCAGGCGAGCGATGTAAGTAAGAGTGTGAGTAGTAAAAATGGTAAGGCGTAATTCTTTCTCATTCTTAATCCAAAATTAGTAAGGTTCCTTTCCTTTGGCGGAGCAATTATAGCATGGGCGACTCTCAACTTTCCTCACCGGAACCTCCGGAAATCGATTTGCCGCTTTCAGTAAAATTGGAGGCGATGTTGTTCGTCGCGGCCGAGCCTGTGGCCCCGGCCCAGCTGGCAGCAGCCCTGGATGTATCCCCATCGGTCGTGGAACGGGGTCTGAACGAGCTGGATGCCGCACTGTCCATTCGCGGCCTGCGCCTGCAGAGGCACGCGGGACGCGTCCAGCTCATGACCGCGCCGGAGCTTGCGGATCTCATTGAACGCTTTCTCGGACTCGAAGCCACCTCGCATCTGAGCCGGGCCGCGCTGGAGACTCTGGCGATCATCGCCTACCAGCAGCCGGTCACGCGTCCGCAGATCGACTCGATCCGCGGCGTTAACAGCGATAGTATGATGAAGAGCCTGCTCAATAAGGGCCTTATCTTGGAATCCGGTCGCGCCGATGGACCCGGCCGCCCGATCCTGTATTCCACCACGCCGGAGTTCCTGCAGCATTTCGGTTTGAACTCGATCCTGGAAATGCCCCCTCTTGCCCGGCCGGAAGAGGAGGAGGAGACCCACGACGAGATGTTGAAAGGATGAACGTGGTTAACCCCGAAGTTTAGGATTCAGCCACTGATTACACAGTTCTTGAATTGATAGCGCTAAAAAGCTGTAGCAAAAGCCGACCCTTTGAACCGGGTCGGCTTTTTTGTGTAAATCAGTAAAATCCATGGCGAAAGCCCGAAAAATTAACTTCGGGGCGATCGATACTTCCTCCGTCATTAAAACTTAACTCTTTGAGATTGTTCCCTCTGATCAATCTACGGGCAGCGGAGAATCGAGCAGCTCCATGCCATAGGTGCGGAAGAAAGCCGGATCCTGGGGTGGCATCGAGTTGCCCCTGGCGGTTTCACGGAAGAATCCCTCCATGGGACCGGCCGGCGTAAAGGAGATCAGGATCCGTCCGGTCTGCTGGCTGACATTTGCCGATACATGAGGAATCCGGCGCGGAACCAGCAGCGAGTCGCCTGACGTAAATCGGAAGCGCTCATCTCCAACTTCGAAAAGATATTCTCCTTCGACAATATAAAACCACTCGTCCTGTTCGTAGTGAAAGTGACGGCCTGGGCCGCCGTGTTCGTGATGGGTGAGCTCAACGATCAACAACTGGCCGTTACAATCCTGTGTGGATACTTTAAAGGCAACTGTGCCAATCCCAAGATTGAACTGTTCTCCAAACCGGTCCTGACCATGCCCGACCCGCAAGGGCTGCATTGCCGGACCGGGTGTCACGCCGCCTCTGTCACCGAGCGTACCAGGTGGCCTCCCTTTTCCGCCTGGTCCAGCACGGCAAGGATGGTCCGGACCAAATCGCGCGCCGCCTGCTCACTCAGTTCAACGGCCACCCGGGCGGAGGGACCCATCGACTCATTGACAAAGTCAATGTTCAGCGCGTGCTCGAATGGCGCATGGAACGGATGGTCATAGGAGACACTGGCCTGCTCGAGCCTGAACCAACCGTCTTTGCCTTTCCCACTGCCTTCCATTTGAACTTTTTCGACGATCATCGTGCACATCCTAAACTCCTTGCTTGAGATGCTTCTCTAAAAATGCAAAGACCTTTTGCCAGCCATCCATTGCCTGTGCCTGGCGGTATGCTGGATATATATAGTAAAAGAATCCATGACCTGCGCCATCGTACCGGTGGAACTCATAGTCCTTCTGATACTTTTTCAGTTCTGCCTCGTGCTGGTTCACCTGCTCGGGGGTGGGATTTTTATCTTCATTTCCGAACAACCCCAGGATGGGACAGGAAAGATCCTGGGTGTAGTCGATCGGTGCCACAGGATGTTTTAAGTTCAATTGTTCAGGAGCCATCACGACGTTCCCGCCCCAGCAGTCCACAATGGCGTCAAATCCTTTTACGCGGCAGGCAGCCAGGTATGCATGGCGGCCGCCCGAACAGGTACCGAAGCTGCCCACCCTGCCGTTGACATAGGGAAGTGCCCGCAGGAGCTGCATCGCGCCTGCCAGGTCTCCGACCGCCTGGTCATCCGGAATGCCTCCTTCGCCGCGTACTTTGGCAGCCACGTCTTCCGGCGTTCCGTGTCCGGCCCGGAAGTGCAGATTGGGTGTAATGGTCACGAAGCCATGGCTTGCGAACTTAAAAGTGGTCTCCCGGTACCACTCATCCCATCCGGGCATATGATGGGCGAGCACCATTCCCGGAAAAGGGCCCGGTCCCAGCGGACGAGCCATGTAGGCATTGATCCTGTCTCCGTTCGCCCCGGTCATGCTTACGGTCTCAGCCAGCAGGCCTTGGTACATGTCAGTCTGGTACATTTGCGCTCCTCCTCCGAATAGATTTTGAACGTAACAAACAAGACGATATTTATTTCGCGATCAATCGCAGAGTCATGATCTGGTAGGGTCGTACAACCCATTGTATCGAATTGTTTTCCACTTTCAACTCCGATTCATTCTCCTCCAGCAAATTCGTCTCCCAGGCGGACTCGACATCGAAACCTGCTCTGACCTGGACCGGCCCCCGCTTTCTTTGACTCTCGTACAGGCGGACGATGATCCCGTTTCCATCCTCGGCGCGCTTCACTGTTTCGATGATGACATTGGGCGACGACGGGGAGATCAGGGATCGGAGCGTGGAAAGGCGTTTTTCAGAGCTTTTGATTTCCACCCCCGGCCTGTAGGCGATCAATGGGTCATTTAGCAGATAGGCTTCACGCTGGGTATCTTCACCCCATGAACCGGGATGGGGATACAGGCTGTATTTGAAATCGTGTTCGCCAGAGTCCGCCATTGGGTCGGGGATGGTGGGGGAG
>JBLNAU010000513.1:0-8086 GCA_050259515.1 Syntrophothermus sp. | reverse complement strand
AAGCGTCTGGTTGCGGTGGTCGACCCGGAAAATCAACCCTCCATCCGCCTGCTGGAAAGGCTCGGCATGAAGTACGAGAGGATGGTCAGGCTGGCAGCGGACGATATTGAGCTAAAGCTGTATTCCATGGATCTTTAAGACATGACCCTGGATATCCCCCTTTACCGGTTGCGTAACCAACATCTTATTCAGGACAAATTCGATCGGGCAGAGGACGTGGTGCGCAGCCTGGGCGCGGTCCAATCACAGGATTTCGGCGGCGCCAAATGGGCGCTCGGACTCCGCTCGAAGGATCTCACGGATCTGGATGTGCAGCGCGCCTTTGATGAGGGCTTCATCCTGCGCACCCACATGCTGAGACCCACCTGGCATTTTGTGGCCCCCGAAGACATCCGCTGGATGCTGGCGCTCACCGCTCCACGGGTCCTCGCCCAGATGGCCTACATGGACCGTCAGCTCGAGCTTGACCAGGGGTTCTTTAAAAAGAGTCGTGCCACCTTGATCAGGGCACTGCAAGGCGGCCAATCCTTGACCCGTGCAGAGCTGGAACCGGCCTACCAAAAGGACCGCATCCCCGCTCAGGGACAAAGACTCGGCCACCTCCTGATGCATGCCGAGCTGGAGGGGCTCATCTGCAGCGGACCAAGGAAAGGGAAACAGTTTACCTATACTCTTTTGGAGGAGCGGGTACCCCCCGCGAAGGCAATGTCGCCCGAAGAGTCGCTTGCCGGGCTGGTAAAGCGCTACTTCGTCACCCGCGGGCCTGCTACCTTACATGATTTCTCCTGGTGGTCCGGGTTGACGTTGACGGATGCCAGACGCGGCATGGAAATGGTACGCTCGCATTTCGTACGTGAGAGGCTGGGGGGCCAGGAATACTGGATTGCCGATGCCGGGCCGCTGCTTCCCGAACATTCTCCAACAGCATTTTTGCTCCCGAATTATGATGAATTTTTTATTGGGTATAAAGACCGCAGCGCGATCGGGAAGGAAGCCGAGGCGGCAGGGATCAAGAAAGACGATGCAGCCCTGCTGGCCAACGTGATCGTCCTGGACGGGCAGATCCTTGGCGGCTGGAAACGTACACCGAAAAAGGAAATGGTCCAGGTGGAAGTCAGTCTGCTCCGTGCGCTGACGCCGGCGGAGGAACAGGCTCTGGTGGAGGCGGTGCAGCGTTACGGAAGGTTTCTCGGACTTCAAGCTTTATTGATATCAAAGGAGTTTACAAGTGTACAAAGGACGAGTCGAAGCTTTTAGCGATGGGGTGCTTGCGATCATCATTACCATCATGGTGCTCCAGTTCCAGACACCCAAAACCACCGAATTTTCCGCGCTAGTTCCTCTCATTCCAAAATTTCTCAGCTACATTCTGAGCTTTATTATCGTGGGGATTTACTGGACCAACCATCACCATCTCTGGCAGGCCGTGGAGGAGGTGGATGGCTCGATCCTTTGGGCAAATCTTCATCTGCTCTTCTGGCTCTCCCTGATCCCCTTTGTCACCAGCTGGATCGGTGAAAACAAGCTCACTTCCATCCCGGTTGCCATGTATGGTGTTGTATTATGGTTCTCGGCTGTCGCCTACTTCCTATTAGTGCGCCGGCTGATGGCTCATCACAGCGAGGATTCGCTGCTCGTCAAAGCGGTGGGCAGCGATCAAAAGGGAACTCGTTCGCTTTATATCTATAGCGCCGCTATCCTACTCTCCTTTTTTTACCCGTTGTTGGCGACACTTCTCTATGTGGCAGTGGCAGTCATGTGGTTTATGCCTGATCGAAGGATCGAGAAAGTGGTGGAGAAAAGTAAATGAATCGATACATTGCCTTTTTGCGCGCCGTGAATGTCGGGGGGACTACGATCATCAAGATGAGCGATCTGAAGCGAATGTTCGAGTCCTTCGGGTTCGAGCATGTGGAAACCTACATCCAGACCGGGAACGTGATCTTTGAATCGGAGGAAGGCAAGGCATCCGTGTTGGAGGAGCAGATCGAGCGTCAGCTCGAGGAGGCTTATGGAAAACGGATCCAGCTTTTCGTGAGAACGATCCGGGAGGTCGCCTCGATGGCAAAGGGTTGTCCCTATGATCCCAAGGAGGGGGAAACCGTCCATGTTGCCATCCTGGACGAGAGACCCAGTAAAAAAAGCGTGGAAAAATTAATGTCCCTGCGAAGCGAGGCGGATGATTTTGCGGTGAAAGGCCGGGAAGTCTTTAATCTGCGCCGCGACCGGGAAAAGTCCATTTTCTCAAATCAACTGGTGGAAAAAATGCTGGGCATCGCAGGCACAACCCGCAACCTGACAACGATCAAAAAGCTTGCGGAGAAATACGCCTAGCCTCGGAACCTCTTTTGTAACAGCCCATAACCCGGCTCGTTAATCGAGTAGAGGTGCTCTGATGAATAGATTCCTCCAGATCGAGAAAATAATCTTTGGCAAGAATAACCACGCATTGTGTGCATTGCCGAATGACATTGAGGAGCTCGAACAGGCTGTGACCCAGATGGGGCTGGTGGACCGGCCTGTCATTGTTTTGATCGGGGGACATATCTTTCCGGAACATGCAAACCTCACCAATCAGGCCATTGAGGTGATCGCAAAAACTGCCGAGGTCCTGGATGCAGCCGTGATCTGCGGAGGAACCGACGTTGGCATCATGGCTGCCATCGGCAAAGCTCGCGGACGGAATGGATATCAATTTCCCCTGGTCGGGATCGCGCCGGAGGGAAGCGTCACCTGGCCGGAAGGCCCCAGAAGTTCAAATTTGCTGCCGGTAGGGAATGAGCGTGAACAACTCGAGCCCCACCATTCCCATTTCATTCTTGTGCCCGGCAACCAGTTTGGAGATGAGACCAAGTGGATCGTCCGGGCTGCATCGATGATCGCCAAGGGCCGCCATAAATCGGTGACCGTGCTGGCCAATGGTGGGAAGGTCTCCCAAATGGACGTGGAGGAAGGACTGGCTGCAGATCGTCCCTTAATTGTCCTCTCCGGCACGGGCCGCCTGGCAGACGAGATCGCCAGCCGGCCCACCAAGAATCCTCTCGTGAAAGCCATCCCGGCACACAACCGCAGGCTACTGGGGGAAACACTGCGGGCGATGCTCACCTGAATAAAAAATCTCCTGGAACCAGGAGATTTTTTTTATCGGATGTGAAATGATCTTTTAGGAAGCAACGCCATTCGTGAGACCAGGAAAATCCCTGTATAATGCCATCCATGAACATCCCAGACCGCATCATCTCCCAGATGGACTTGCGTCGCGGCAACGGGGAACGCGGCGCCCGTAAGTTAATTGCCCACAATGGCATCGTCTATGATGTGACTGACTGCCCCAAATGGCGGACCGACCTGCACGAGCAGCTCCATTTCCCGGGGCAGGACCTGACTTCCGAGCTTCCAGACGCGCCGCATCAAGATGATGTATTTTCAAGGCCGTGTGTAAAAGCGATCGGCAGGCTCCAGGCTGAAAACTAACGCAAAAATCCACAGCAAGACAAAGCTTGTACAAAAAAACTAAATCTCTTTTCAACCAACAGGGAACTCATGCAAACAAAACTCAAATGGTGGCAGACAGCCGTTTTCTATCAGATCTACCCGCGCTCCTTTGCAGATGGCAACGGTGACGGGATCGGAGATTTCAAAGGCATCGCAGAAAAGCTCGACTACCTGTCCTCGCTGGGCATTGACGCTCTCTGGCTGTCACCTCACTTCCCTTCTCCCAACTGGGACTGCGGCTACGACGTTTCGGATTACACCAGCGTTGCACCGGAATACGGAACCCTGGAGGACTTTAAAGTCTTCCTTCAGGAAGCCCACCGGCGCGGCATACGAGTCATCCTCGACCTTGTGCTGAACCATACCTCCAGTGAGCATCCCTGGTTCCTGGAGTCGAAGTCAAGCCGTGAGAACCCCAAAGCCGATTGGTATGTGTGGGTGGATACCCCGCCCAACAACTGGCAGTCCTGCTTCGACGGCGATGCCTGGACCTATGTCCCGGAGCGGGATCAGTACTATTACCATTATTTTATGAAGCAGCAGCCCGATCTCAACTGGCATCATCCGGATGTAAAAAAAGCCATGTGGGATGCGGCCCGCTTCTGGCTGGATCTGGGTGTGGATGGTTATCGCCTGGACGCGCTCGGTACGATTTACGAAGATCCAAAGCTCACGCCTCATGAAGTGCCCATGACCATGGCCCAGCTCCGTCGTGCCACAGAGCTGGCTCAAACGCCGGAGGAAAAGAAGCAGATCTGGCAGTATTGGCACGATATGTTTAAGTATCAATGGGGCGGCCCGGGCTTGCATGCTTTGATGAAAGAGCTGCGCGCCATCCTGGACGAATACGACGGCGACCGCATGCTGGTCGGAGAGGATGACGATATCCGTTACATGGGGAATGGGGATGACGAGTTGCACCTCGTCTTCAACTTTCCCTTGATGCGGACGGATCGGATCACCCCCAGCCACATTCGCAGCAACCAGGAGGAGCGTCTCGCGCAGCTGGAAGCGCTCACGGTCCCGGGCTGGCCGTGCAATACCCTCGGCAACCACGATTGCTCACGCATCCATACTCAATACGGGGATCGTCAGCATGATGCTGCGCTGGCGAGACTTCATGCTGCCCTGGTGCTGACCCTGAAAGGGACGCCCTTCCTTTATAACGGGGAAGAGATCGGCATGACCGATTACATTATCACGGATCCTTCCCGCCTGCGCGATACCATGGCAACCTGGTATTATGAAAGGATGGTGGATGAAATGGATGTGCCGAAAGCGGAAGCCGCCGAGCGCGCCGGTGAAATGAGCCGGGATAAGAACCGCACGCCAATGCAATGGTCCAGCCAGCCGAATGCCGGCTTCTCCCCTGCCGAAGTAATCCCCTGGCTGCCCGTTAACCCCGATTACAAGCGGGGTATCAATGTACAGGAGCAGCAAAACAATCCCAATTCACTGCTTAATTATTACCGGCGATTGCTGCGCGTTCGCAAGCAAAATCCTGCTTTGATCGAGGGTGATTACCTGCCAGTTCACAATACATCCCATGACTACTTTGCCTTCCTGCGAAAATCCGATGAACAGACAGTCCTGGTTGCCTTGAATTTCTCGAGCCAGCCGTTCGACCTGGACTTCTCGGATATCCAGGAGATCCAGCAGCAGGAGTTGCGGATTCTATTCTCAAGCGCCGAGCGCCTGTTGACCAATAAGCCTGCAAGCGGTCTAGCGATCAGTCCCTTCGAAGTACTGATCGCTGAAGTCCAGCCTGCCAGTTCAGACTGCGAGTAGGTGAATCGCTGGGTTGATGATATCCGGCGCGATGAATCAATTGGATGACCGATACTTCTTCAAAACCTAAAAAGCACAACCAATTCGTCACTTTATGTGGACGTATTTTCCGCGATACGGATCCGGCCTACTTTCCCCGCGCCACATATCGCGGCCGGACGATTTATCTGTGCACCGATTCCTGTCTCGGCGCCTTTCTGGCCGACCCAGATCTGTTCTATAAAGTCCATCGGAATTCTGAAAAGGGCAAAACCGATGTGGAGACCGGGTGATGTAATCGCCTGGAGAGGCATTTACAGGGAGCGCATCTGGCATGTACAGCCAACGATCCTGATCCGGGACAGCCCGGAGGAAATCGTGTTGGCTCTCCTACCCGGGACCGAATGCATCGCGGAGGAAACCTATCCCCAAGGCAAGAAGAACGGCCAACGGCGCTGGGATTTTGTGGACCATGACTGGCAGCTGGCCAAATATACCTGGCAAACGAACCGCGTATTGCTCCTCTTCGAGCCCCAAAACTTTTATTCCATTATGCTGTTTTGGAATCACACCAGCCATGAGTTTCTAAGCTACTACGTTAATTTCCAATTGCCCTTCCGCCGCCATCAAACGGCAGTCGACACTTTGGATTTGGAGCTGGATCTCGTCATTCATCCCGATTTTAGTTACAAATGGAAGGATGAGGATGATTACCAGCAGGCGATGACTCATGGGCTGATCCTGCCTGAATGGTCCAGCGCCATTGAATCGGCCAGTGACAAAGTGCTGGAAAGACTGGAAAAGCGGAATTACCCGTTTGATGGCTCGTGGCGGGATTGGATGCCCGATCCGAGTTGGCTGCCTCCCCGGCTCCCTGAAAATTGGGATAAGATATAGATATGGAGTCCAGGCGCTTGCTCCTTGAATGAGTCAGCGTACTGTCTGATGCCCTGATATTTACCGGTTGGAGAAAGAATGATCAACCCCCAAAAAGCAATCCACTATCAGAAATATGAGTTTCGGAAATGGGAGCCGCAGGATGCGAACACTATCGTTGAAACCCCTGTTTCGCTGACTGTCAACGGCCAGGTCTGGTTGACGTTTATGTGCACGCCTGTGGATCTGGAGGCCATGGCAGTTGGATTCCTCTTTAATGAAGGCATCATCGAGGGGATGCATGAGGTGGCGGACGTGCGTCTGTGCGAGCACGGTGACAATGTCGACGTGTGGCTGAACCGGAGCGTGGAGCAGCCCACCTCCTGGCGCCGGACCTCGGGATGTACCGGCGGAGTGACTGCCGTGGACGCTCTTGCCCGGCTCGACGTTTCCTTTGACGGCAGCCAGCCTGTCGTCCCGCCTGAAAGGATCGGCCATCTGGTCGAGCAGTTGTTCAATGCCCAAACCCTGTACCGTGAAACAGGCGGAGTCCACACATCTGCATTAAGCGACGGCGACCGGGTTGTTCTGGTGGCTGAGGATATCGGCAGGCATAACACGCTCGATAAAATTGCCGGATTATGCCTGATGAAAAACATCCAGCCCCAAACCAGGATCCTGATCACCACCGGGCGGATCAGTTCCGAGATGCTGCAAAAAGCAGCCCGCCTGAATGCTCCCATCCTGATCTCACGCACCTCGCCAAGCTCACTCTCGATTGAGATGGCCGAGCGTTATGGCATTACATTGATAGGCTACGCCCGCACCCACCGATTCAACGTTTATACGAACGCCCAGCGTGTAAAACTAACAAGTATGCAAGGTTGAACGCAATCTTACACCCCATATATGACAAACATCATCCGAATAAATGATAAAAGCAACTGTCATCTGCATTCGAAATCCATATAATGGTGGACATAGGGACGAGTGAACAAGAGAACACAACACACTCTCATCGCTCTACTTCACTAGCCTCATTGCCGCTCAATACAGCCCCGTTACCCATCGTACCGAGCTCGTCTCTATCGAAATTATCGGGAGAACATCGCAGAAACAACACAGTACACTGTTGCACCACCAATGCTAAACCGCTGTTTCACAACAATTCACCGACGAATCGCAACCCATCGAACCAACCCGCCTTACACAAGGCGGGTTTTGGTTTATCTCGATCAAAAGGGGCTCGAATGTGATCTCCAGGCAATAAGTCATTTGTGAAATTTATCACGATAATTGTCATAGTAATCTATGATAAAAGTCTCTGTGATTTATATATGGGAAGACGTATGATAGTAGAGCAAGGGAATAAGAATTGTGGATATGCATTTTTATGGACATTTCATCCCTTTCATGAATTTAAATAAGGAAGAATATTTATGAATTTGAGCGAAATTATTGAACTGGTGAACGGCACCGTTTTAAATCCAGAAGTGGATACAAATGTCAAAATACGCGGCGGCTGCGGTGCAGATTTAATGAGCGATGTACTTGCCTCCAGCCAGCCGAAAGCCGTCCTGTTGACAGGCCTGACCAATCCACAGGTGGTGCGGACGGCCCAGATCGCGGAAATCCGTGCGATTGTTCTTGTACGCGGCAAACAGCCACAGGCAGAAACGCTGACCATTGCCACCCAGGAAAATATCCCCTTGATCACAAGCCCATTTGGTATGTTTGAGCTCTGCGGCCGGCTGCATCGCGCCGGACTCCCCAGCTTCGAATCCCATGTGCCCACCAGCTAGACTTCCCACCGAACAGGAGATGCATGGACGTCACGGCCGGCCGATCACCGACCAGGATGCCCATGATATCAGCCGCGTTGAGGAACTGGCTTACGATCTAAAGATACATGAGGTAATGACGGCGAACCTGAAAACAGCAACGCCGG
>JBLNAU010000512.1:0-6630 GCA_050259515.1 Syntrophothermus sp. | reverse complement strand
GGCCTGATCGGTTCCTCCGCCACGCGCGAGCAGCTTGGCAACAGCAACCTGCTCACCTTTTACAAGCAGGCAATCACAGGCTGACATGACAGAGAAACTTACCCCCGTCGTCAAAGATCCCCTTGAGACCGATGCCCGCCCGCGTGAAAAAGGAGACATCCGTCCTTCGTCCACTTTCTTCAAGGCTGTCTCGGCTGTGGTATGGAAGGATGTACAGGCCGAGGTCCGCTCGCGTGAGCTCTTTTCGGCCATGCTGGTCTTCTCGCTGTTGATGATCCTGATCTTCAACTTTGCCCTGGAGCTGGATGTTAAAACCCGCCAGTCTGTGACTGCAGGGGTGCTCTGGGCGACCTTCGCCTTCGCCGGCACGTTGGGCCTCAACCGCTCGATGTCGATCGAAAAGGACCGCGGCTGCATGGACGGTCTCCTGCTGGCCCCCGTGGACAGGTCGGCGATCTATTTCGGAAAAGTCATCAGCAATCTGGCCTTCATGCTGATCGTGGAGTTCATCGTGCTGCCGGTCTACAGTGTGCTGTATAATGTCAACCTTTTCCTGCCGGGACTGCTGCTCGTCATCGTGTTGGGCTCGATCGGATATGTCTCTGTGGGCACCCTGCTGGCGGCCATGTCGGTACAGACCCGCACCCGCGACATCCTGCTTCCGATCCTGCTCTTCCCCATTGTCATTCCGGTGATCCTGGCAGCCGTCAAAGCCAGCAGCGGCTTTCTGACCGGCGCAGATATGACGGAGATCTGGGCGCCGATCAACCTGTTGATATTTTATGATCTTGTTTTTACCGCTGTCGCATTCATGGTATTCGACAGTGTGGTTGAGGAATAAATTTTCTGCTTCGCCAAAAGTGGAACAGTTTTAGAAAATCTTTCAAGGAGTATCCATGGAATCCAAACCCCTGGCACTGACCATTCTGGATATCGTTTCCATCCTGGTTCTGGCAATCGCCACCTATCTGGCGCTGGTCTTTGCGCCCACCGAGCTGGTCATGGGAGATGTTCAGAGAGTCTTCTATTTTCATATCGGCACCGCCTGGACGGCCCTGCTCGGCTTCATCCTTGGCGCCGTATTCAGCGTGGTCTACCTCATTAAAAAGGACCTGAAGTGGGACCGCCTGCAGGTTGCAGCGATCGAGGTCAGCATGGTCTTCTTCCTGATCACGATCGTGCTGGGATCCATCTGGGCCCGCCCCGCATGGAACACCTGGTGGACCTGGGATCCGCGTCTCACCACGGCAGCCGTCACCGAGCTGATCTATGCGGCCTACTTCATGCTTCGCCAGGGCATCGACGATCCCGACCGCCGCGCCCGTTTCGGCGCCGTCTACGCCCTGATCGGCGGGTTGAGCGCACCGGTCACTTTCTTTGCCATCCGTTTCTTCCGCACGATCCACCCGGTGGTCATCGGCGGCGGGAACGCGGCGGCCCAGGGCGGCTTCAATATGACTGCTGACATGAAAGTGGCGTTCTTCTTCGGCCTGTTCGCTTTTACCGTGATCTTCATCGATCTGTTCTGGCACCGTGTCCGCCTTGGGGAGCTGCAGAACAAGGTTGAGCAGATGAAGCTGCAAGCCACCATCTAAAAGGAGAGAAGATGTTCCTTCTGGAAACCACCCCCGATACCTCAGGATATATGATCGCCGGCTACGTTGTTGCCTTTGTGGTCATGGGATTATACGTTGCCAGTATTTACCTGCGCAGCCGCAATCTGAAACAGGATATGTCCGTGCTCGATGAAATGGAAAAATCCGAACAACAACCCGCGGTCAAGTAGACAAATGTTGTTTGAACTTCCAAAGTGTAACCAAAATGTACTTTGAAATGTAGGCCAAAATGATAGGAGTCCGCTATAATGAAAAGCGGACTCTTTCTTTTATGCAGAGACTTACTAGGACCCGATATCAGAGGTGGAAATGGCTCCTTGGCCTGGGCCTGGTCTTTGTATCCTTGGGAAGTGCCCTGAGCTACTCCATCAAGGGGAGTGCAGCGCCCTCCTACCAGCCGCCCGGCCCCGACCGGTTTACCGTCTCCACCGTGGATTACACAAAATATTACTGGTGGCTGATCCACTGGGGAGAACACGACCATGAATGCGAGATCGAGATCGATCATGAAGGCATGCCCACCCCCGGGGATGTCTTTGTGGATTGCGGCGAGACCCTCTACCAGAGATGGGTGGATCAAAAGCCCTGCCTGGAAGTGGATGTTACACTGTGCAAGGGCTTCTATGTCCAGTTGATGGCAACCGAGCCCGCTCAAAAACAGGTCTCCACCATTCTGCCTCCCCCCACCGTCCAGGTGACGCTGGAGAATTGCAACCCGGTCTACAGTTCATCTACGAGTATTTGTGATTCTGAGCCGGTTCTGGTTTTAACCGGCACGGAGCCCCTGCCCGGCTATCAGATCACCGGCATTGAAGGTTTATACGAGAACCAGCCTTTTGCCTGTGCCGCCGTCTGCCGGTTGAGGCTGCCGGTCACGGGAGAAAATGTTTTCACGCTCCAGTTCTGGGCCAACTCCAGCTATGGCGACAGCAGCGAGATCTTCAATGCCCAGCTTCGTGTCGCAGTCACCAATGCAGGTGACCCGGATCGGTCCTACTGGTACGTGGATGTGTTGAGCGACCAGTGGGCAGGTGTGCCGGTTGCAAGCTGCGTGCAGACCTGGGGAACCCTGCCCCCCATCGGCGGGCCACCCACCTGGCTGAGCACGCCTCCCAATGTGGAAGAGCTCGATACCGATATTCCCTATAATTACCTCTCGGCACAATTGATCAAGCAGGGCGCTGTAGATGCCAGCTCCTGCCCCAATGGCGGCCTGGAGCCCGACGAAACCGCTTCCCAATGCGGGGTGGAAGTAGCCCGCGGCGCAGTGACTGCCTGGCAAAACCAGTTCAACGAGATCATCTTGAACGTCGCCAGGGATACGGGCGTTCCGGCCCACCTGCTGAAAAATATGTTTGCCATCGAAAGCCAGTTCTGGCCGGGCGCCAGCAATAAAACCGACATCGGTCTGGGACAGCTGACCCCGGATGGCGCTGATACCACTTTGAAGTGGAATCCTCCCTTCTTTAAACAATTCTGCCCCCTGGTCATGGACTCAGCAGAATGTAGCAAAGGATACCTTGGGGTGACTGAGGAGCAGCGGGAATACCTGCGGCTGGCCCTGTTCGATGCAGTCAATGCCAAGTGTGACAACTGTCCCCTCGGCATCGACCTGGACCGCGCCAACTTTAGCATTGGCGTGTTTGCCCATACCCTGCTGGCCAACTGCGAACAGGCCGGACAGATCGTAGAAAACGTCACCGGCGGGGCGGCGGGAAAATCGGCTACCTATGAAGAGCTATGGAAATTCACGATGGTCAATTACAATGCCGGGCCGGGCTGCCTGGGGGATGCAGTGGATGTAGCCTCCGGGGAGGACGCGGGGCTGAGCTGGGAAAATGTTTCCTCCCATCTCCTGCAGACCTGTCCGGGCGCGGTCAATTATGTGAACCAAATAAGCAAGTGAAGCCAAGACGATTGTCACCTGTATAATGAAGCGAAGGCCCATGCCTTCGTTTTATTTTTGTGCTAAACTAAACCCATGCTCAAATCACACCTGCACTTACACCTGGCGCAAGTGCAGGTGCAAATGTTGCCGGTGATCATCGCGAGCGCACCCGACTCCTCCTCGTGGAGAACCCTGCTCGAAGACTGGCAATGATTTTTGATTCCAGGAGTTAACTCATGCTGAGTCCGATTGAGAAAGTTCTCTTTGTACTTGCCGTTGCAGCCTCGCTTTATCTCACCTACCGCGGAGTGAGGCGCATTATTGCCCACATCGGGAGCGGACAGGGCCGGCCAAACTGGAGTGTGATCTGGAAACGGATCGGGGACCTGATCGTCAAGGTTGGCCTGTTCCAGCCGGTCTTCCGGATGCGCCTGGGGCCGAGCATCCTGCACGGTCTGATCGGATGGGGATTTCTGACCTTCCTGCTGATCAACCTGGCCGACCTCATTTACGCGTTCACCAGCTTTAAACTTCTCGAGAGCCTGGGCGCGGTGGGAAATTTCTACCGGCTGCTTGCAGATGTGGCGGGCGTGGCGATCATCCTTGGCATCATCGGCATGGCCATCCGCAGGTTCATCGTCCGGCCGAAGACGCTGTCGGCGCGACCATCGACCCACCTGCTTCCAAAGGCGCGATTTGGGATCTGGCGCGATTCGGCCATCGTAGCGGCGTTCATCCTTACCCACAACATGGGCCGCCTGCTTGGCGAGTCCTTCTATGTTGCATCCACCGGCGTCGCCGATCCATGGCAGCCGATCATCTCGCGAGTAGCGGGCCTGTGGTCGGGGATGAGTCCCCAAAGCCTGTTGATCGGCGAGCGGCTGATGTTCTGGATCTCGATCGGCGCGGTGGTTGCCTTCCTGCCCTATTTCCCGATCTCGAAACATATCCATCTCTTCTTTGCCCCGATCAATTTTGCCCTCAAGCCCGAGCGCCGGTCGATTGGGGAATTGAACTACATCAATCTCGACGACCAGTCCATCGAGCAGTTCGGCGCGGCCACCCTGAAGGATCTGCCCTGGGAACAGATCATGGACGCCTACGCCTGCATCATGTGCTTCCGCTGCCAGGAGATGTGCCCGGCCTACAACACCGGCAAGATCCTTTCCCCTGCCGCCCTCGAGATCAACAAACGCTACCACTTGAACGGTGGCGGCGCAATGGATGTGCCGATGCTGGACCTGATTCCTGCCGAGGCGGTCTGGGCCTGTACCGCCTGCGGTGCCTGCGTGGACATCTGTCCCGTGGGCAACGAGCCGATGCGCGACATCATGGAAGTCCGCCGCAACCTGACCATGATGGAAAACAACTTCCCGCGCCAGCTGGAGACCGCCTTCAAGGGCATGGAGCGCAACGCCAACCCGTGGAACGTCTCGCAGGCCGACCGCATGAAATGGGCGCAGGGATTAAACGTTCCCACGATCGAGAAGAATCCCGAGCCCGATATCCTCTGGTGGGTGGGCTGCGCGCCAGCCACTGACTCGCGTGCCCAGAAGACGGCCCAGGCTTTTGCCAAAATCCTGAATGCCGCTGGTGTGAATTTCGCCGTGCTCGGGCAGAACGAACAATGCACGGGCGACTCGGCACGCCGGGCAGGCCGGGAGGATATCTTCTTTGGTCTCGCCTCCGCCAATGTTGAGATCTTAAATGAAGTCAACCCGAAGCGGATCGTCACCACCTGCCCGCACTGTCTGCATACGCTCAAGAATGAGTATCCGGCCTTCGGCGGGAATTATGAAGTGGTCCATCACACGCAGCTGATCAACGAGCTGGTCGGTGCCGGAAAAATCTCGCTGGACCTGGAAGGCGACAATATGCAGGTTACCTTCCACGATCCATGCTATCTGGGACGGCATAACGATATCTATGAGGCACCCCGCGCAGCATTGAAGTCAGCCGGCGCGCTGACAATTGAGATGCCGCGCAACGAATCGAAATCCTTCTGCTGCGGCGCGGGCGGCGCCCAGATGTGGAAGGAGGAGGAGCCGGGTGACATGCGCGTCAACGAAGCGCGCTACCGGCAGGCCAAGGAGACCGGCGCCGGTACCCTCGCAGTGGGCTGTCCCTTCTGTATGACCATGCTCAATGATGCCTCCAAGGCGGACGGTGGAACGATCCAGGTCAAGGATGTGGCCGAGCTGGTGGCGGAACGTATGAAGTAGGAGATTTGCGATGATCGATCTGACAACCGAATTCGGACGCGTGGCGGAGAAACATCTCCAGACCGAGTATGTCATCTGGCTGACAACCGTTGATTCCCACCTTACGCCTCAACCCCGGCCGGTCTGGTTCCTTTGGGAGTACGATACGATCCTGATCTTCAGCCAGCCGGGCGCCTTCAAGGTCAAACATATTAAGAAACATCCGGGAGTCGCCCTGCATTTCAACACCGACGATACCGGCGACAAGCACGTAATCGTGATGACAGGCAAAGCTTCCATCGACCCAAATGGTGTCACGCCCAATCAGGTCCCGGCCTATCTTGAGAAATACAAAACGGGCATTGCGAATCTGAACATGACCCCCGAAGCGTTCACTGCGGAGTATGCAACCCTCATACGAATTACCCCCACCGAACTCCGGGGTTGGGAGTAAAATAGCCTCCCAATCTGAGGAGGTGCCAAATGAAGGATATGATTCGCACGCTTCATCCTGAAAAGAAGCAGGGAGTGAACATCAGCAGGGAAAAGTATGAAATGATTCGGGCTGCAATTCTTTCGACATTACAAAACCAGAATGAAATGAGTTTTATGAAGCTTTCGCGCGCAGTCGAAAAGGAAGTCAATGGAAATTTCGAAGGCTCGGTCACCTGGTATGTTACGACCGTCAAGCTCGACCTCGAAGCCCGGGGAGTGATCAAGCGTGTTCCGAATTCAAGGCCTCAATTGCTCAGATTGGTATAACGCAATCAACCAATAAGCAAAGACCCGTCTCATGGAAGACGGGTCTTTGCTTTTCCAGCCTGCGATCGAGGAGATTATTTTCTCCTGATCACTTTTTCAATTTCCATTGCAACCAGCACAACTGCTCCCATTCCAATTGCAATCGCCAGGTCGGTCCCGTTTA
>JBLNAU010000511.1:0-5610 GCA_050259515.1 Syntrophothermus sp. | reverse complement strand
CGGCTTGGCTCGGCAGCGCTCGATCTGTGCTATGTCGCAGCAGGCCGCTTTGATGGTTATTGGGAGATTTCTCTGAAGCCGTGGGATGTCGCCGCAGGTGGGTTGATCTCGGAGGAGGCAGGCGCCCGGGTGACCAATGTCGACGGCGACCGGGATTATATTTCGCCGCCCCAGTCGGTCATTTCCGCGGCACCCGGGATCCACACACGTATATTAGAGGAGCTGAAGGCCCAAAAAGCGGGCTAATAAACAGTTCGTAAAGCGCAGGCAACACAGGACGAAAATCAGATGAAAAAGCTCCGCAAATGTGTACAATAAGACTGTTCATCTGAAGCAATGTCAACTGAACTTATACCGATCAGCAAGACCAAGATCATCGTTCCTCATCGACGACCTGAGCTACTCTCCCGCACTCGTCTGCTGGAGAGCCTGAAGGCGTTGCTTGATAACAAGCTGCTGCTCCTGTCCGCGCCGGCCGGCTATGGCAAGACCTCGCTTCTTATCGATCTGGCCAGCCATGTGGATATGCCTGTCTGCTGGCTTGCCCTGGATCTTCTCGACCGCGACCCCCAAAGATTCCTTGCCTATCTGATCGCCTCCCTGGCGGAACGATTCCCCGGCGTGGGAGAAACTTCACGCGTCCAGCTCCATCAATTGAAGTCGCTTGAAGAGGATGCGGAGGCGATTCTCGTCACTCTGACGAACGAGCTATACGAGCATGCCGAGAACGACTTCCTGCTGATCATTGACGATTTTCATCTGCTCGATGAAGTGCCGATCATCGCCTCGCTGGTGAACCGCTTCCTGCAGCTTGTGGATGAAAATTGCCATCTCCTGCTCTCCTCCCGCACCCTGCCCGAGCTGGACGACGTCACCCTGATGGTGGCCCGTGAACAGGTGGCCGGTTTGAGCCATGTGGATCTTGCTTTCGTGCCGCGTGAAGTGCAGGCGCTATATGCCCAGAACCACCACCAGCATCTTTCCGATGAAATGGCATCCGAGTTTGTCGAACAAACGGGCGGCTGGATCACAGGCATGGTGCTGTCCAATCTGCCGGGGGTGGCCCGTGTTTCCGGCGTGGACACCTTCGCCTATCTGGGCCGCCAGGTGCTCGACCAGCAGCCTGACGAGGTCCGCTTGTTCCTCATGCGCACCTCCCTGGCCGATGAGTTCAGCGCAGAGTTTTGCGAGGCCGTTCTGGGACCGCTCTATTCGGAACGTGTAAGCTGGTACGCCCTGATGGGCTGGATCCTGGAAAAGAACCTGTTCGTCCTGCCTTTGGGTGCGGATGGCCGGTGGCTGCGCTACCATCCACTCTTTCGCGAGTTCCTGCAGTCTCGTATTCGGGAGGAGCGCCCGGGGGAGGTGCCTGTCATTCTTCAGCAGATGGTAGCAGCCTACGAGAAGGCAGGTGAGTGGGAAAAAGCGTACTTCACGTGCAGACAGTTAAGCGATCCCGAAGCGCTGGTGGAGGTGGTGGAGCGAGCCGGCACCTCCATGCTGCAGACGGCCCTCGTCACGCTGGACGGCTGGCTCAACAGTCTGCCGCCTTCCCAGATCCGGACCCGCCCGGGATTGATCTCGTTGCGCGGGGCGCTTTTGGCAATGAAGGGCAGCCTGAGCGAATCCAATGACCTCCTGAACAACGCGGTATCACTCTATCGAAATAATCAGGATATTTCCGGGCTCGCTCTGGCTCTCGTGCGCCGGGCCCATACCCTGCGTTTGTTGGGAAGATATGATGCTTCCTTGAAGGATGTCGAGGAAGCGCTGCACCTGGCGGAAACGGATCTCTCCCTCCAGCCTCTGTATGCGGAAGCCTTGCGCATCAAGGGCCTGAATCTGTTCCGCATTGGAAAGTCCCGGAACGCAGTGGAGGATCTTGAGCATTCCCTTTCCCTTTACAAGGAACTAAAAGAGGCAGGCAGCATCCCCATGGTGCTGATGGAGACCGGGATGATCCATGCCACCGTTGGGGACGTGGAGCTTGCGAAAAGCCTATATCAGGATGCGCTTAAGATCCTGCGGGCGGAAAAGAACCTTTATCTGCAGGCCGATACGCTCAACAACCTGGCTGTGCTTTACCACCAGATCGGAGAGTATGAGCTGGCCTCTGAATCCTATGAAAGCGGGGTGGAATGTGCCCGCAGCAGTCATAACCAGCGTGCGGAAGCTCTTCTTCTCACCGGGCTGGGCGATCTTTATTCAGAAATAGAGGAGTTTGAAGCAGCGGCCCAGGCTTATCAGCAGGCGGAAACGATCGCGGCAGGCCTGTCCGGTTTTTTTGTTTCCAACTATCTGATCCTCGCCCGTGCAAATTTAGCTTTGCTTCAGGGAGACTCGGAAAGCGCATCCCGGATCCTCCGATCCTTCCGCAAAAATTTAAAGGTGAATCCTTCGACGTATGAGCGCGGCTTGTGGGCTTTGTTGCAGGGACGTACCCATCTCATCAAACAGGAAGCCAGGAAGGCAATTTCCCTGTTGAGGGAGGCCAAGGACTGCTTCATCCAGGACGGCCGGGAAGCGGAGAGCCAGTGGTGCCTGGTTTGGTTGATGGCTGTCTACGAGCAGGCCGACCAGCGCGAGCATGCCCGCTCGCAATTCCGCGAGTTGATGGCGATCAAGAACAAGTCCACGCATGCCCTGTTGATCACCCTCCACCAGGCCACCTCATGGTTGAAGGCCTTGCAGAACGATCCGGAGATTGGGCGCAGCCTGACGGGTCTGCTCGACAAATCCTTTCAGCTCAGCGAGAGGATTATCTCTGTCCGCCGCGCGTTGCGCCGCCATGCACAGTCCATCCAGATGCCGGCAGCCAGCTTGAGCATCCAGGCTTTTGGACGCGCTGAAGTAAGTGTCAATGGACGTGTGATTCCCATGTCGGAATGGCGCACAAAATCGGTCCGGGATCTGTTCTTCTATTTCCTTTTCAGACAGGAGGCCCTGACCAAGGAGCAAATTGGGGAGGCTCTCTGGCCGGAAACAGATGACCCGCAGGGATTAAAAGCGCGTTTCAAGGACGAGATTTACCGCCTGCGGCGCGCCGTCGGTAGGAATGCCATCGTCTTCGACGAGGTCTATTACCGGTTCAATCGAACGCTCGATTACGAATATGATGTGGAAGCCTTTGAATCCTATCTCGCCCGCGCCCGCAAGGCCCGGGATGGGACCCGTCGTATGGAGTGGTATCAGAAAGCAGTGGATCTGGTCCAGGGGCCCTATCTCAGCGAAGTGGATGCCTTATGGGTTGCTTCGGAACGGGAGAGACTGAGCCAGCTTTATGATTCGGCCCTTGAGGAGCTGGCTCACCTGTATTTGAATGCCAACCAACTGGACCGGTGTCTCGCCATCTGCCAGATAGCCCTGGCACAAAACCACTATAACGAACCTATTTATCAATTCGAAATGCGGGCCTATGCCGCCCTGGGAGACCGCGCCGCGATCGCGCGCTGTTACCAGGCATGTAAGGCTGCCTTACAGGAAGGCCTGGGGATTTCTCCATCTTCAGAAACCGAGACTCTGTATCAGGATTTGACCGCTTAATGTTTACCCCGTAGCCTGCTTTTTTTGAATTTGGCCTTTTTTATTACCCACTCAACTTTTTAGACTCCCTTTTTCGTATAATCAAAAATTAAATAATGTTCCGGGGTGTGTCTCACTCCCCTGGCTTGCAATAAGCAGGGTTTTTGCAGCCTGTTTTGCAGCCTGGGTATCGGTAATATAAGGCAAATCAATCAAGAAAGAGGTACTACTCCATGAACAATCGTTTCGCCCAACTCCTCAACAACGTAATCACCCGCTCTCCCGCCGATGGTTCAGGGGGGACGCGTCGTTCACCTGCTGATGGGTCGGGTGGAACTCGTCGTTCACCGGCAGACGGCAGCGGCGGCACCCGCCGTTCGCCCGCAGATGGCTCGGGTGGTACCCGCTAATTCCACAAGGAGAGACTCAATGACCATGCTGACTTTAGACGTTTATTCAGGCTCCTCCCTCAGTTATCGCAAGCCTGCTGAACGCAACGGCCTTCATCGACTTTTTGCAGCAGCAATCGTAAATAACCAGTTTCGCGAGACCCTGCTGCGCGAACCTGAGGCCGCCCTGGCGAACGGATATCTGGGCCAGCCTTTTGCACTGACTGACCAGGAAAGGAAGATCATCCAGTCCGTTCGTGCAAAGACGTTGACCGACCTTGCCCAGAAAGTGAACCAGGCATTGAAAACCATTTAAGGAGTGCAAAGAAGCATCAGGCGTACTTCGATCACATCGCACTGGTGTCATACCGGGTGACGCGGCGGTAATGGGGGCGCGGTGATGAAGGGAATCACAGTGCCCCGCGTCCGCGTTTTGAGATAAATATGGAACCCTCACTGAGGAATGTCCTGGGTATCGAGAACATGCTTGAAACCGGCTTTCAAGCATTTGCTGATTTAATCATCTATCTCAATTTTGACGGGTTAATTCTGGATAGCAGGCGGGGGGCTCATCTTCCTCCCATTTTCGCAGGTGAGCTTGACGGGAAAGAACTCAGGGATGCTTTTCCAGCCAGCGCCGCGGAAAAGATCGAGGGCGGCCTGAAGACCCTGCAGCAGACCAGGACAACGTTAAGTCTCGAACTGTCGTTATCTGTCCAGACTCACGAATATTGGTTGGATGTGCGGCTGGTTCCACTTTCAGAGAACCAGGTGCTTCTGACCGCCCGGGATGTGACCAAATGTCATGAGACCGAATCCAGGCTCAGGAAACAGATGCAGCAGCTCTCTGCTCTTCGCTCGATTGACCTGGCGATCGCTTCCGGCCTGGATCTAAATTTGCTCCTTTCCATGCTCCTGGAACAGGTTGCCGGGCTGCTGGTAGTCGATGCGGCTTCCGTATTGCTCTTCAATCCCAAAACCAATATGCTTGAATTCGCGGCCGGAAGAGGGTTTCGCACGCACACCCTCCGGCATACCCGCTTGAAACTGGGGGATGGCTGCGCCGGAAGGGTGGCTTTGGAACGCAGGCTGATCCATGTCCCTGACCTGGAAACCAACCGGATGGATTTTGGGCGCGCGCCTCTCTTTGCCGGTGAGAGCTTTGTCTCCTATTACGGAGTTCCCCTGATCGCCAAGGGACGGGTGCTGGGGGTGCTCGAGATCTTTCAAAGGTCGCTGCTGAATCCGGATGCAGACTGGCTGACCTTTCTCAAGACCATCGCCGGACAGGCGGCGATCGCCATCGACAATGCAATCATGTTCAAGGAATTGCAGATATCGAACATTGAATTGAACCTTGCCTATGATGTCACGATCGAGGGACTTTCCCGTGCCCTGGATCTGCGTGACAATGAAATGGAAGAGCATACCCATCGCATCACCGAAATTACTCTCAAGCTGGCCGCAGCGCTTGGAGTGGCGGACACCGAGCTGGTCCATCTCCGCCGCGGGGCGATCCTTCATGATATTGGCAAGGTGGCCATTCCAGATCACATCCTTTTCAAGCCCGGGCCTCTGGTGGAAGACGAATGGAGGATCATGCGCAGGCATCCGGTGATTGCCGTAGAGCTGCTCGCGCCTGTCACCTACCTTAATCCGGCTATGGACATTCCCCACTGGCATCATGAGAAATGGGATG
>JBLNAU010000510.1:0-6403 GCA_050259515.1 Syntrophothermus sp. | reverse complement strand
ACACGGCCCTGGTAGTAATCGGGGGCGAGCGCCGTATATCCACGGTCTGCAAGCCGGTCGCATACCTGTTTGAAATAAGGCTTGAGTCCCCACCAGGATGGCAGCACCAGTACGCCCGGTCCGCCCTGAGCAGGGGATGCAAGATAAACGGGCAGGGATTTCCCGTTCACATCCAATTGGATCTCGGATCTTTGAATGGACATTACACACTCCTTGGAAAATAAGAATCAATCAAAGAAATATGGCGGGACCATCGTCCGGTTTTGTTGTTTGACTCGCCCGTCTTCAAACCGGATCAAAGATCGGGGGTTCGCAGACCGTTCATCCCCAGGATCAACGAGACTTCGCCGCCATGATGCAGGTCGTGTTCCATCACATGGTAGATCACCCAGCTGCGCGAGACCTGGTACACCTGGCCATCCCATTCATCGGGGAAGGTCATGGCGCGGTCCTCGGGGGTCCAGCGCTGCAGGCGGGCTTCGATGAACGCCCAGGTCTCATCCAGGCCGCGTACCAGTTCCAGCGCGCTGCGGGATGGGGACTCACGCTGGCCCCACAACATGTACGCCTGCATCGCTTCGTCCTCCTCCTGCAGCGTGCCGCTGAACCAGCCCGCCCGCACAGAAATGATATGCTGCACAATCTGCTCCAGCGGCCACATGTGCCGGGCAGGCTGCAGGCCGAGCTGCTCATCCGTCAGCGGTACGATGCAGTCGCGCAGCTTAACCCCATAACCCTGCCAGCTCTCATAGATCACATCCAGTGTCGATTGGGTTGGATGTTGCATTCGTTCCTCCTTGCGATCGGGTTTCCAGTATCGTACCATATGAGGACAGTTTGTGTCCGAATATCGCCGTTTGACTTTTCCTCAGGGAGCCAAGCCCCATCCACGTCATGCAGGTGCGCTGGAACTTTTCCGGATGGAAGGAGTCTAAAGAAAATATCCCCGGTCCATTTTTAACAAGGAGCATGAAAATGAGAATGAAAGCCTTCCTTTTCTTCGCCGTCCTGCTGGCCATCCTGCTTTCCAGCTGCAGGTCTGAAATCCAGCCGTCCGCCACCCTGCCGGCAGAGTCCATGAAAGGTTACGAGCTGTACAGCTGGCAGGACGGCGGTCAATGGAAATTCTCGCTGCTCGTTGGCACGAACCGTGAAAAGACCCTGGACGAGATCCAATCAACCGATACAGTCCTGGACGGCGTGGATGCACTGCGTTCCGCGCTGGAAGGGCTTTCCAGTGGGCAAACCGTTACCTGGTCGGCCAGGGACTCTCTTTCCCTCCCACCCGACGAGATCCTCCAGCAGGTGGAGCAGATTTGCAGGGACCAGGGATTGATCCTGAATATCGCCAGGTGATCTGTATAATGAGATCGGGGTTTCTATCGGGGCAGGGTATCGTTCTTGCCGCGAAGTGGAGCCTGACCTGCGCCATTGTGTTTTTCATGCAGGCAGGAAAACTTTGGTGATATAAAAGCAACCAGGCAACAAAGCTCCCACCTCAGCTGATCGGGGTCGTATACGAATGCCGCAGATCAGGAGCTGCGTTTAGGCGACGAGGAGGCCGGCTGGAAAGGAGGTTCGCAATGAAACCTGAGACCATGGAGGATATTCTTGTGCTCATGGAGGGTTATATTGTCTCAGCCGCTTTGGGTGCTGCCATGGAGCTGGGCGTCTTCTGGCTGCTTGCCAGGGAACCCCTGTCGGGAGCCCAGGTGGCCCAAGCCCTGGATATCCCGCTGAACCGCTGCCATCACTGGCTGCAAATCCTATGCCAGCTGGGTTTGCTGGAGGAGAACAGCAAAAATTATTTCCCGACGACCCTCGCCCAGGAGGCGATCCTGAACTCGCAGAGCCGGGAGACCTGGGCCTTTCAGGCACGTGAAAATCGAAGCAGCTCCCGGTTGGTCCAGAACCTGGCTATTAATATCCGAAAGCCAATGTCGGCCTGGCAGCCATGGGATCTGACGTTACCGGACTATTTCGATCAGATCCGGGAAGACCCCGGCTACGCGGCACACTTCACACGCAAGCTCTACGAAATCCATCGTCCGCTGGCACAACAACTGGCTGACCTGCTCGACCTGCGGGGAGTCAAATCGCTGTTGGACCTGGGGGGCGGCTCGGGTGTCGTATCCTTTGCTCTTCTCCGCAAACAACAGGAGCTGACCTCCGTCGTGGTGGATATCGAGAACGTCTGCCTGGCCGGCCGGGAGATCGCCTCCGAGAATCAGCTCGAGAAGCGGATTACATACCTGGCCGCCGACTTTTTGCAGGAGGATCTGCCCTCCGGTTTCGATTTGGTGGTGCTCTGTGATGTGGGCATATTCGGTGAAGTCCTTTTTCGCCGAATCCACAATGCATTGAACCCGCAAGGTCGTTTTGTCATCGTGGATAAATTCGCCCCGGGCAGAACCCATGCCCCACCGTCACGCCTGTCATCAGTGTTCCTGGATTCTCTTCAACATCCCTCATCATCCATTGACTTCACAACTGTCCAGATGGTTCAAGCTCAATTGCAACAAGCGGGTTTTGGCGACATTACCGTCACCCCCGTACCCCACAGGGATCATCTGCCCTGGAATATCGATTGGAGTATGCTGGAAGCTCGAAAGCACACACATACGGCTTGAGCTTATCCTGACTCGTTGGCATCCAGTGTACGCTCCAATCATATGTCGGCAGGCTGCCAGGAGGTAACTCACGAGGGAAAGAGACAGACCATTTCCCAAAGTCCATGGAAATGAAAAGATCCGCCCTGAGGCAGGCGGATCTCAATGACCGAAGGTTTTTACAATTTCATTGTACAAAATCCCGGGGGCGATTGCAATAGGACGAAAGCTACTTTTTTCAACGGGTCAAAAATCGTACAATGCAAAGGGATGTTTTGTTCCTCGCATTGGAACGGCGAACCGTCAAGCTTTCCAGCTCAGTCTTTTCAAGGAGGAGGTCCGCGTGTCGCACGAAATGATAGAGGTGATCGAAGAGGGTCTGCTGCCGGCCAATACGATCCAGGGCAGGCCACAGCCGGGGATGAGCCTGGCAGAACGAATGAAGCGCTACAACGTGCCGGGGGTCAGCATTGCCCTGATCGACCGGTCCGCGATCGCTGGAGCCCAGGGATATGGCGTGGAGCAGGCGGGGGAAGACAGTCCTGTCACGGCCCGGACCCGCTTCCAGGCCGCATCCATCAGCAAGCCTGTCACAGCCCTGGCAGTGTTGCAGCTCGTCCAAAACGGGACCCTGGACCTGGATGCCGATGTCAATCGTTACTTACGCTCCTGGCAGGTGCCGGATAACGAGCATACCCAGGAGCGCAAGGTCACGTTACGTGGTCTGCTCTCCCATACGGCCGGGCTGGGGGTCCACGGATTTCCGGGCTATGCGGCCGATGAGGCTGTCCCCAGCCTGTGCCAGATCCTGGACGGCCAGCCGCCTGCAAACACGCAGCCGGTCCGTGTAGAGACCGTACCGGGAAGCCAGTGGTCTTATTCAGGCGGTGGTTACATAGTGATGCAGCAGGTGCTGGAAGATATCACCGGCAAGCCTTTCCCGGCGCTCATGCGCTCTACTGTTCTGGATCCGCTGCAGATGGAACACAGTACCTTCGAACAGCCGCTGCCTGCGCACCATGCGGGGGAGGCTGCGACGGCTCATCGCGGCGACGGCTTGCCCATCGATGGAAAATGGCATACCTACCCCGAAATGGCCGCGGCCGGCCTGTGGACCACCCCCACCGACCTGGCGCGCTATGTCATTGAGATCATCCAGTCCAGTGCCGGACGATCGAACCGGCTCCTCTCCCTCGAGATAACGAGCGAGATGCTAACGCCGGTCCTGAATAATCATGGGCTGGGGCCCAGGGTCGAAAAAATCAGGGACTCGCTCCAGTACAGTCACGGCGGCGGCAATGCAGGCTTTCGCTGCTTTATGGTCGGGTATCCGGGCCTGGAACAGGGTGCCGTGGTGATGACGAATGGAGATAACGGCGATGTATTGATGATGGAAATCATGCGGGGCATTGCTCGTGCCTTTGGCTGGCCCCACTTTCATCCGGCGGAGAAGACCATTGTCCCGGTCGACCCCGGCCTCTATCACAAATACGAAGGGGACTACCGGCTGGTTGGTTCCCCGGAGTATGGGTCCCTGATCCGCAGAGAGCATGAACGCCTGATCATGGAAAGCCTGCCCGATGGGGTCTGCTATGAGCTCCATCCCGCCTCGGAGACACAATTCTTTTCGGAAGAGCACGAGGAAACCTTCGATTTTGTCGAGGATGAGAACGGCCGGGTGAACACCCTGATGATCGCTTCCCAATGGAAGATGGAGAGAGTGAAGTAGTGATCCATTCGAGTCTTCCTTAAGAGATGATGGGAGTTGTCGGGATACATTGGGTGATCTTCTATCTAGCCTTGAACGCCTCCCAATACTGATTGTCTTTCTCCAGTGCCTGCTCCTCCCTGCGGATGCGGTCGCGCAGCAGCAGGAGATTGGCCGCGCCGAACACGGCTGAAGTCAGCCAGGCGGAATGTACCAGCGGCGCGGCCAGGATCTCCAGCTCCACGCCCAGGTAGTTCGGATGGCGGACATGGCGGTAGATGCCGTGCTGTACCGGGGCTGCGCCGGGCACGGTCATGATCCGCGTCGACCAGCGCCAGCCCAGCGTGCGGATGGCCGTCAGACGCAAGACCTGCCCGGCAGCGAACAGGCCAAGAGCCATGGCCGCCAGCCGGGGACGGAACCTGCGCCGGCCGAGGAAGACCTCCAGCAGCATGGCCGCGAACCAGGCGGTGTGCAGTGCCACGATCCGGTGGTAAGTCCCGGGGGCGTGCTCCCGGCCGCCGCTTTGGAGGATCCGCTGCACGTTGCGCCGGCTTAGGCGCAGCTCGAACAGGCGCTGCAGGCCCAGGGCCGCGACGAAACCCACGAACAGCAGGCGCTTTACCACTGCAGCAGCACCAGCTCGGCGCTGAACGCCGGGCCCATCGCCATAAGCATCCCGTATTCGCCCGGTTTTGGATGCAGGCGTTTCAGGGTCTTGTCCAGGATCAACAGGACCGAGGCCGACGAGATGTTTCCCACTTCCGCCAACGTCTCCCAGCTTAGGGCCAGGGCTTCGGCGGGCAGGCCCAGTCCGGCTGCCAGCGCCTCGATCACCTTGGGTCCGCCCGGGTGCACCAGCCAGTGATCGATATGGTCGATGGTCAGGCCGTGCCTGCCCAGAAAGGATTCCATCCCCGGCCGGACCTCGGACTGTGCCAGGCTGGCAATATCGGCGCTGAGCATCACTTTAAAGCCGCTATCCGTCACGTCCCAGCCCATGATGTGCTCCGTCTCGGGGAAGAACTGCGACTGGGAATCGATCACCCTCGGCATCCCCTGCTTCGCCAGGGGATGGTCATCGCCCACCATCAGCACCGCCGCGGACCCGTCACCGAACAGGCCGCTGGCCACGATGTTCGCCAGCGACAGGTCATCGCGCTGGATGGTCAGGCTGCACAGCTCGACGGCGAAGATGACCACGGCGTCGCCCGGATGCCCTTGCAGGTAATCTGCCGTACGGGAGATGCTGGCCGCGCCTCCCATACAGCCCAGCCCGAACAGCGGCAGGCGCTTCATGCCCCGTGAGAACGGGATGCGGTTCATCAGCCGCGCGTCCAGGGACGGTACGGAGATGCCCGTGGTGGAGACGGTGGTCAGCTGGTCCACCTCCTGCGGGCTCATTTGCACCTGGTCCAGCAGGGCGCAGATCGTTTTCTCGCCGAGATCCAGGGCCGCCTGGACATAGGCGTGATTCCGCTCCTCGAATGTCGTCCGTTCCTTATAGCGCTCGAGGGGCCAGGCCAGGTAACGGCCGTTCACTTTGACGTTGGTATAGAACTGCTCCAGAGGCTTCACAATGGAGGGCCGCACTTTCTTCCACTCCTGCTGTGCTTCGTTGAGCAGCGTGTTTTGAGAATAATAATGTTCCGGGAAACCGGTTGTTGTAGAAACAATTACTGGCATTCAACTCTCTTTCTCGTACCGCAACACTCTTAAAGGGTGGGGCCGCCTTGCGAGGACATACCACTTCATGCTTTTGCGGCACTGGCATACTTCGGAGGTGATTCCCCGTTCCTGCTCCGGAAATAAACGACTTCTCCTATGACAGACCTTCCTATAATAAGAAACGATAAAAACGGTACATTGAGCCGGCCAAAATGGGGGCAATTTCTAAAGTTCCGGTAGGGACTCTTCACTAACTTAAATCAGGCGTGAAGTTGAGTCCTTTCTCCATTGGACTGAGCCAAAAAGCAGAGGGGCAGGCGATCAAATGCCTCCTGCGCTCCCGGGAATTGTATTGTTGTAGGATGGAAACCAAAAACTCCCCTGTCGATCGGAGAGTTCTGGCTATCAGGCGGATAGG
>JBLNAU010000509.1:0-4850 GCA_050259515.1 Syntrophothermus sp. | reverse complement strand
AATAACATTCAGCGAAATAAGTATAAGCATACCAATATTAAGATACTTAGTCTCGTCCTGATCATCGTAGGTTGCGTCAACGACATCAAATATCTTTTTCCTGAGTGTTATCTGCATGCTGATCTCCATGTTTGCTGCGAAGAGTTATGCTTTAGTCGCTTCATTTTCGAAGAGATTATAGTATCTCAATGATGCACACGCTATGATTAAAATCTTTTTGCACGGGAATCCGTGCCAATCTTGTCAAGATGTATCTCAGAGGTACAATCTGAAAAACTCAACTGTTTAAGTATAAAAAGGAGATTCGTATGACTGTCAAATACACCTGGTATGGACATGCTGCGGCGGGACTTGAGACCGATGGATATAAGATAATCATCGATCCTTTTCTGAGTGATAATCCTACCGCATCCGTCTCTCCCGAGGCCCTGAAGCCGGATTTCATCCTTGTCAGCCATGGACACGGGGATCATGTAAGCGATGTAGTGTCTATTGCAAAGCGCACCAATGCCATGGTGATCAGCAATTTTGAGATTGCAACATGGTGTGAGCAGCAGGGCATTAAAAAGGTCCATGCCCAGCATATTGGTGGCGGGTATAAGCATCCGTTTGGTTATCTCAAACTGACTCTGGCGTTACATGGATCTGCCCTGCCTGATGGTTCCGATGGGGGAAATCCCTGTGGCTTTTTACTTTCAGGAAACCATGGCGAAAAGATTTATCTGGCACAGGATACGGGACTGTTTGGCGATATGCGTTTGATCGGAGAAGAAGGGCTTGATCTGGCAGTCGTTCCCATTGGAGACAATTTCACCATGGGACCGGATGATGCCTTGCGGGCAGTTAAATTCCTGGAGCCAAAAGCAGTGATTCCGATCCACTACAATACGTGGGATTTAATTGCACAGGATGAGCATGCCTGGGCGGAAAGGGTTCAAAAAGAGACGAACACAAAGGTTGTACTTCTCAAGCCCGGGGAAAGCTATGTAGTGGAATCTAAATAAAGGTTACAGATCAACCTTTAAAAATTGACTGGGGAAATCCTTTATGCTAGGATTCTCATCGAATCGTCTAGCCTGCTTATTATTGCCTATTGGAAGGAGATACATGAACTGTTCTGAGGAGAGTCAGGTTCGTGAGTAATTTTGAAATCATCGCGTCTCCGCGATGGTTTTTATTTTTTTCATCTCAATAGAGGAGTTGAGCCATGAAAGCGAAAAGCACGATATCGAGCATTGTTCTAATCGCAGCCATGCTGTTAAGTTCTTTTGCTGCGCTGGGCACAACGGGGAATGCCCTGGCAAGTCACACGCCTGCTCCATCCAGCGTCACCATCGCCGGATCCCTGCAGAGTGAGCTGGGCTGTTCTGGCGACTGGCAGGCAGACTGTGCTACTACCCATCTTGCTTATGACGCCGGTGATGACGTCTGGCAGGGAACCTGGACTGTGCCGGCCGGGGGCTGGGAATACAAAGCCACGATCAATGATAGCTGGGATGAAAACTATGGACTGCATGCCGCGCCTGGTGGAGCGAACGTTCCATTAACTCTGGCAGCGGATGCCGCTGTCAAGTTTTACTATGACCATAAATCCCACTGGGTTACCGACAATAAAAGCTCGGTGATCGCAACCGTTCCGGGCAGTTTTCAGTCTGAACTCGGATGTTCAGGGGACTGGGATCCGGGTTGTCTGCGCTCCTGGCTGCAGGATTCGGATGGCGATGGCATCTATTCCTTTACAACCACAGCCATTCCTGCCGGGAGTTATGAAGCCAAGGTTACCATCAATGAGAGCTGGGATTTGAACTACGGGCAGGGCGGCGCGCAGAACGGTCCCAATATTCCCTTTACCGTCTATGCAGGCGATAAAGTGACATTCAGCTACGATTCCGCTTCGCACGTGCTCTCAATCGATGTGGTCAGCACAGGCCCCAAACCTGACAACAATGTGGAATGGGATGGCCTGCGCCATGACTCACGCGATCCGCTCTATCGTACGCCGGGCGGCGCGGTTCCAGCGGGAACACCGGTAACAATCCGCTTCCGGACCTATCACAACGATGTGACAGGCGTCTCGATGCGGGTGTACGATGTGAATACGGGTACGCAAAGATTTGTCAAAATGGATCCGGCGGCAACCGATGTCGATTGTTACCAGGCCGGTCTTCCATTTACCTGCGATTTCTGGCAGGCCACACTCACGGAAGCCTCGCCGAACAACCTGTGGTATCGCTTCATTATTACAGATGGCAGTGATAGCAACTACTATGCCGATAACACTCCCGCGCTGGATGGCGGCCTGGGGGCCATAAGCGATAACCCTGTGGATAACAGCTATGCCCTGATGTTCTATGATCCGGACTTCAGTGCGCCTGCCTGGGCAAAGGGTGCCAGCATCTACCAGATCTTCCCCGACCGGTTCCGCGATGGACGCACGGATAATAATCCCAAGACGGGAGATATTCGCTACGACGACCCGGTGTTGAAGCTTTCGTGGGGCACCAAGCCCGAGGGCTATTGCCGCAACTATGCAGATGGCAACACCAACTGCCCCTGGCGGTTCGATGATACGCCTCCTGCCGACAGCCCCACCAAGGAACAGCCGCGCGGCCGCGATTACTTTGGCGGCGACCTGAGAGGCGTCGATCAAAACCTGGATTATCTCAAGGCTCTGGGTGTCAATACCATCTACTTCAACCCGATCTTCGATGCGGGCTCCAACCACTCCTACGATACGCAGGATTACAAGAAGATCGATCCGTACTTCGGCTCACAGAAGGATTTCGACAACCTGATCAAACATGCCAACCAGTTGGGGATGCGTATTGTGCTGGACGGCGTGTTCAATCACATGTCCTCCGACAGCCCGATCTTTGACCGCTACCATCACTATGCTGCGGTCGGGGCCTGTGAGTCACTTGGCTCACCGTATCGAAGCTGGTTCTATTTCCACGATGTCACGCCCGGCACGGGCACCTGTGTTGGAAGTTCAGGGCAGCCCAACTCGGCGACATACGACGGCTGGTTCGGTTTCGACTCGATCCCCGTGATCAATAAATCATTGAATGAGGTCCAAACCTATTTCCTGACTGCCCCTGATAGCGTTTCGAAGTACTGGCTGATAAAGGGCGCGAGCGGCTGGCGCATGGATGTGATGGGTGACTCATCCTTCCCCGCCGGTTACTGGGAGACCTTCCGCGATGTGGTCAAGACCACCAGACCAGATGCCTTGATCATCAGCGAGACCTGGCAGAAGGACAGTACGCTTCTGCGCATGCTGCGCGGTGACCGTGCTGACACGACCATGAACTACCGCCTGCGCGATGCTGTGCTGGGCTTGCTGGCTGTAGGTCCATTCGATTCAAAGGGTTTTGCGGACAGCGGACGAGTCATTGCGCCATCCGAATTTGCCGCCCGCATGGAGTCCATGCGAGAGGATTATCCGGATGCCGCCTACTACTCCCTGATGAACCTGCTCGACAGCCACGATACCGAGCGCCTGCGCTGGACACTGACCCCCGGTCAGGAGACCACTGCGGATAAGGAACTCAATGCAGACAATGTGGCTGCAGGGAAAACACGTCAGCAGCTTGCCTCCCTGATTCAGTTCACCGTGCCGGGTGCCCCCACCGTGTACTATGGGGATGAAGTAGGGGTTACCGGGGATGATGACCCGGATGATCGCCGCACCTATCCATGGGCGGACAAGGGCGGCACACCCGATCAGGTGATGTTCAACCACTACCAGGCTTTGAATGTGCTGCGCAGCTCGAACGGAGTCCTGGTCGATGGCGATTTCAAGATCCTGCTCGCAGATGATGAAACCGGCATCGTGGCTTACGGGCGCAAGACGACCAGCCAGGCTGCAGTGATCATTGTCAACCGCAGCAGTTCCGCTCAGTCCGGGTCCATCCCGGTCGCGGGATACCTGCCGAATGGTGTTACGCTAAACAAAGCCTATGCAGTTGGTACCGGCAGCGCTGCCTCAGTCGCCGTTGTGAATGGCGCAATCGATGGATCCATCGGACCCCTGAGCGCGGTGGTGTTTGTCAGTGGAAAGATCGACCTGCTGCCAACAGGTGCGCCAACCAGCCTGACTGTTTCAGGCGAAGGCAATGGACAGGTTGGGCTGTCCTGGAGTGCTGTCAGCGGGGCGGCTGGCTATAATGTCTACCGCAGTCCCGTCATGGGCGGCGGCTATGTCAAAGCCAATATGGCTCCACTCAGTGACACAAGCTTCACGGATACCGGCCTGCGCAATGCACAGACCTACTATTATGTGGTGACTGCCCTCGACGCGGCTGGGAATGAAAGCGCGTACTCGAATGAAGTGAGCGCAGTGCCGCATTTGATCATCAGTTGGGCGAACCTGCAGTGGCCTCCGACGCTGAATCACACGATCAGCGTTGTGAACCGCACCGATACGGTCTACGGCCAGGTATGGATCGACGGCGTGACCAATCAAGCGGGCGCAACGCCCAGCCTGACTGCCCAGCTCGGCTTTGGTCCTGTAGGATCGGACCCAGCCTCCGACCCGGGCTGGCAATGGGTGGATGCAAGCTTCAATGTGGATGCGGGCAATAACGATGAATTCAAGGCGAGCCTGCTGCCGGAGACGGTGGGTTCCTTCGACTATGCCTACCGGTATTCAACCACCAATGGCCGGGACTGGATCTATGCTGATCTGGATGGGACCGGGAATGGATATAGCCCGGATCAGGCCGGCAAACTGACGGTCAACTCCAGTGGAGATACCACGGCGCCTGCCGTTCCAACCGGATTAAATGTCGTTTCTGCATCCCCGGCTGGCATAAATCTGGAATGGGATGAGTTGTCAGGCGATGCAAGCT
>JBLNAU010000508.1:0-4525 GCA_050259515.1 Syntrophothermus sp. | reverse complement strand
GAAAGGCTGCGGCTTTCCCTCCAGGCAGCAAACCAGGGCTTGTACGATCTTAATGTTCAAACCGGTGATGCGATCGTGAACCGGGAATATGCTCAAATGCTGGGTTACGATCCCGAGACCTTTGTCGAGACCAACGCACGCTGGATCGAACGTCTTCATCCCGCAGACAGGGAAAGCGTTGCCAAAGCCTACCAGGATTATGTAAACGGCCTTCGTCCGGACTATCGGATTGAATTCCGCCAAAAGACGAGGGACTGCAACTGGAAATGGATTCTTTCCCTTGGTCGGGTGATTGAATACGATGAGCAGGAAAGACCCTTGAGAATGATGGGGACCCACACCGATATCACCGAGCGCAAACAAGCGGAGGATGCACTGAAACGGAACGAGCATGTGCTGCGGCTGTTCGTGGAACACTCCCCTGCTTCGATCGCCATGTTCGACCGGGAGATGCGCTATATCGTCGCCAGCCGCCGTTACCTGGTCGATTACAGGTTGAGCGATCAGGAGGACCTGACCGGCCGTTCTCATTATGAGGTGTTCCCAGAAATGCCCGAACGCTGGAAGGACATCCACCGGCGCTGTCTGCGGGGGGCTATTGAAAAGGCTGAAGAGGATCCGTTCCCTCGTGAAGATGGCAGGCTGGATTGGGTGCGCTGGGAGATCCATCCCTGGTATGAGGAATCAGGAAACGTGGGAGGTCTCATCCTTTTCTCGGAGGTGATCACCGAGCGCAAACAGGTACAGGATGACCTTCGTCTCCTTAATTTGAGCCTGGAACAACGCGTGATGGAGCGCACCCTGGAGCTTTGGCATGCCAACCGCGCCAAGGATGAATTCCTGGCAAACATGAGCCACGAGCTGCGCACCCCGCTCAACGCCATCCTGGGATTATCCGAATCGTTGCTCGAGCAGCGACGCGGTCATTTGAATGATAGGCAGATCCAGTCCATTGAGCTGATCGCCTCCAGTGGAAGGCACCTGCTCAGCCTGATTAATGACATCCTCGAGGTCTCCAAGATCGAGGCTGGAAAGCTTCAGCTCCACACCGGTTCTGTTTCTGTCAGGGAGCTTTGCGACTCAAGCTTGAATTTCATCAAGGAGCTGGCGCTCAAAAAACTGATCGCGGTGGAGTTCACCCAGGAGGATGGGCTTTCCACCATCCAGGCCGACCCGCAGCGTATCAAGCAGATCCTGATCAATCTGTTGACCAATGCAGTGAAGTTCACTCCCGAACGAGGCAGGGTGGGTCTGGATGTGTCCATCAATACAGATCGAGACCGAATTCTCTTCACCGTCTCGGATACGGGTATTGGAATTGCAGCGGAGGATCTGAAAAAGTTATTCACGCCCTTTACCCAGCTGGATAGCAGCCTGGCACGCCAATATACCGGCACGGGCCTGGGCCTGTCGCTTGTACGCAAGCTTACTGAGCTGCATGGCGGGAGTGTGGAGGTGGAAAGTGAAACCGGTCGGGGAAGCCGCTTTACTGTGGCCTTGCCGCTTGCCCAGGATCCTGGTGCGCTCAGTCTTTCTGAAAATGCTGCAGTGTATGAGGGACACCCCTCGAATCCCGCCCCACTTTTGAACCGGGGGGAGCGCGGCGTTGCTCTGCTGGCTGAGGACAACAGGAACAATTCCGAAATGCTGGTTGAGTATCTGGAAAACTATGGATACACTGTGCTGACTGCCAGAAATGGCGAGGAAGTACTTCAAAGGGTTGAGGAAACCCTGCCAGATATCATCCTCATGGATATCCAGATGCCGGGGATGGATGGACTGGAAACCACCCGGCATTTACGCCAGGACTGCCGCTTCGCCACCACTCCGATCATTGCTCTCACCGCGCTGGTGATGGCCGGTGACAGGGAGCGCTGCTTTGCGGCAGGTGTGAACGAATATCTCAGCAAGCCTGTGAGTTTAAGGGCCCTGTTAAGCACCATGGAGAAATTGATGGAAGCGAAAAAATAAATTCCTGATTCCGAATGGAGAAACAACAGCGGAGACCCTGGTGTCTCCGCTGTTGTTTATGAATGTATCTCTTCTATAGGATTTATAAGAGCATCCTGCAACGCTAATGTCCACCGGGGGCAGGTGTCTGCTGCATGGAGCCGCGCCCTCCCCATTTGCCGGGCCAGCCAGGCAGAAAAGACCCGACGATCAGCGCGCCGATGGAGAAGAAGAAGGTCAGCCGGTAGGCATTTTCAAATCCGTTCATGCTCTGCTGGCAGACCGCATCGAGCGTGGAGAGGATCTTTGTCTTCGCCGCGGCCGCCGTCGGTCCCGATAAGGAGGCGAGCTGCGTACTGGCACCGGGAGGCAGGTTATCCTCGGCCTTGACGCCGGGCGTCTCACAGATCCCGAAGCGCACGGACGAGGCACCTTCGGAATTCTGGAATTTATCCTGTTGGGCGCGAATGTCCGGGGATATCGAGGCACTGAATATGGTGGCCAGCGCAGCCACGGCAACTGCCTGCACCACAAAGCGGGTACTGTTCAACAGTGAGGAACCGCGGGGCAAAGCATTAAGAGGAACACTGCTCAGCGCGGATACAAAGGACGTCTGGAGCGTGAGACCCACCGCCAGCCCACGCAGGGCCAGGAGGAAAACGATGTAGGAGGTCGGTGTGTTTGATTCGATTTTTGAAAGCTGCCAGGTGTTGATACACAGAATGGCAAAACCCACGATCAAATTCATACGCGGGCCGATCCGGTCGTAAATGCGCCCGGCCAGCGGAGTGGCGATGCCGGAGGTCACAGCCACGGCCAGGAGAACATATCCGGTTTCCAGGGCGGTCAGGCCGCGGAAGGATTGCAGGTACAGCGGCATGAGAAATTCAGCACCGAACAACGCCACGGTGGCCACATAACCGACCAGGGAGGCATTCAAGAATATCGGATTCCCAAACAGGCGCAATTGCGTCATGGGATCCCTGGCGATATACAGTTCAATGATGGCATGAGCAGCCAGGGCAATACCGCCAATGGCAAAGAAGGTCAGTGTCTCGGGATTTGTCCAGCCTACGTTGCCGGCGATGCTGGCAGCGTACAAAACCGAGCCAAAGCCGATCGCTGCTGTGACCAGTCCCAGCGGGTCAAAGGATGGCTTGCGCTCCGCCTGATAATCGATCAGGAAGCGGGAGCCGAGGATCACACCCAGGATGCCGATCGGGACGTTGATAAAGAAGATCACCCGCCAGATACCCAGATCCACCAGCCAGCCGCCCAGGATCGGGCCCAAAGCCGGTGCGAACACCAGGGCAATTCCAAAGATGCCCAGCGCTGTTCCCTGTTCTTCGGGTGGAAAGGCCCGGTACAGTTGTGCCGGGCCGAGCGGCTGGGAAATGCCGCCGCCAAACCCCTGCAGGGCGCGCGCAGCGATCAACCATCCCAGCGAGGGAGCCAGCCCGCATAGGAACGAGCTGATGACAAAGAGTGCCAGACCCAGCAGGTACATGCGCTTGATCCCGAACCGGTCCGCCAGGAAGCCGGAAACAGGGGTGGTCACACCCAGTGAGAGAACATAAATACTGATCACCCATTGGGCCTGGGAAAGGGACGTACCAAACTCCCGGCGCAGAGTGGGGAATGCGATATTCACGATCGTGGAGTCCAGGATGATCATGAAGATGCCGAACATGACCGAGATCAGCACTTTCCATTTGCGTTCCAGACCCCGGGGTTTGTTACCGGCAGAAGAATCAGCAGTCATGGGCAGTTAAGACCTTCCGATAAACTATGGATTCGAATTGAGTGAGAGAGGGATGAGAAAACGGTGTAAACAAAGCATAGACACCGACTTCCCGTAAAGTCTTACGTGCCAGGTTTGCCTTTAAGATCTCATTAAACCAGCCTGAGATCTGATCAGCCGTTCTCTGCCTGTATTCCCAGGTTCTACTTGTCCGAGCGCAAAGAGGCAGAGGCTGTTTCTCCTTATAATTCCCCGTGTGAAAATCCAAACACGTTTTCTCCCCTTCCTCTTCCTCGCCATCCTGGCCCTGTTGTTGGCAATGTGGGCCGGGTTATCACGCATCGGCTGGGGGGTACCTTCCATGCCTGGCCTTTCCGTCCAGCACGGTCCCCTGATGGTCTGCGGCTTTCTCGGAGTATTGCTGCCTCTCGAGCGCGCGGTGGCCATCCGACAAAAGTGGATGTTTGCCGTACCGGCTGCTGCGGGTCTGGGATGGGTCGCCCTGCTTTTTGTCCCATTTCTCGGGGGGCTTCTCATTACCCTGGCGAGTCTGGGTATGGTGGCGATCCTGGGCACCATGGTACGCCGGGATCCACATCTCCACACGGTGACCATGCTCGTGGGCGTCATGGCATGGACAGCTGGAAATGTGCTCTGGGTATCCGGCCTGCCCATCTTCCGGATCGTCTACCTGTGGATGGCGTTCCTGGTGCTGACGATCGCCGGAGAGCGGCTCGAGCTCAGCCGCGTCCTGCGTCCTCGACCCGGGCAGCTGCGCATCTTTGGGCTGATCGCCTCTGCCCTGGCGGTGGGAGCGGTCCTGGCTGTCCTGCA
>JBLNAU010000507.1:0-7677 GCA_050259515.1 Syntrophothermus sp. | reverse complement strand
GAATTAGAATAAAGTCAGGAGAATAATTATGAGCATAAACCAAAAGCCAGCTTTACGACGTTCCCGCAGGAACCGCATTGTCGCAGGTGTCTGCGGCGGCCTCGGAGAATTCTTTGGGATCAGTCCCTGGTGGTTCCGCCTTGGAATATTGATCACGCTGGTCCCGGGCGGCGTCCCCGGGCTGTTGATCTATTTACTGTTGTGGATCATGATCCCGCGCGAATGGTGAGCTAAGCCCGTCAAACAGAATGCCGCGCGAATTCGCGCGGCATTTTCATTTGGTCGAACACTATGCTATGGGACCGGCGTATATTCCTTTTGTTCCACCTCGATATTGGCTGCCTTCAGGAACATCATGGCATTTTCATCCGTGCGATAGGCTACACTGTAGACGATTCGGATGATGCCGGCATTGATCAGGGCCTTGGTGCAGTTAATGCACGGCAGGTGGGTCACATAGCAGATCGCTCCCCGGGTGGAGATGCCGTGCAGCGCGGCCTGGATGATGGCATTGGTCTCGGCATGGATGGTGCGGACACAGTGTCCATCCACTATCAGGTGCCCGATCTCATCGCAGTGACCCTGTCCGGTGGGGGAGCCGTTGAAGCCGGTGGTCAGGATCCGCTTATCGAGCACGAGCACACATCCCACAAACGCGCGGTCACAGGTACTCCGCTCGGATACTGCGTAGGCGATCTTCAGGAAGTAGGAATCCCAGTCTGGACGCATATCGTAATAACCCTCGACGAGATCGACTAGGGCGTTGTCGTCGCCTCTGGCGTGGCGCCCGCCGGTTCGGTGGCCGGGACCACGGTCAGCCCGAGGAGCCGCGCGAGCTCAAGCGTATACTGGTCATGCTGCTCGCGGGCAATGGAGATACCCTGCTCAAGGGCCTGCTGGCTGGTACCGCCCATAAACGACACAAGGGTGTTGATGACTGAATTCATATGATCGACCTCGTATTTTTTCAGATCGGCCAGGCAGGCGGGAATTTCCTCATCCTCGGCCTCCCGCCGGATCCTCTGCAGGTTTGTAATGGAGTCTTTCAATTGGTCACGCGGTAGATTGGAGGCCAGCAGCGAGGCGTCATCAAACTCACGCATATGCCGGTGTACCTTCTGCACCTCCGCTTCGAGCTGTCCCTTCGCGCAGGGATCGGGTGTGTCGGATGGCAGCGGATTGGATGGAGAAAGAGTGGCGGTCGCATTGCCTGCCGGAGTGGGCTGGTTGTTCGGTGCCAGGGTTGCCGGAGCGCCGCAGCCAGCCAGATAAATAAGTGCAAATAGGACGGAAACCAGGCGTACCAGGTCTTTTTTCATGATCCATTTCCCTTTAATGGAATTGAGGAACGGGGGGACCCGCTCCTCAATTCTAACAAACAATCTGAAGGAACAGCCTGGCAAACAGTTAGAAAAAACGCTCTTGGATCTTCACTGTCACCAGATGCTGGCTACGAGCCCATGGCAAGAACCTGTGCCTCTGGAAGGATGGCGAAGACCTGCAGGCCGGCCAGCGATTCCACGTAGGCATACTTTCCAATGAAGAGGCCATGGCTGCTGGCATTGCCGGTCCGGATGCTGGCCAGATAGGTGTTCAGGCTCATGCCCGCGTAACTAGTTCCACCCGAAACAGCAGAGGCGGAGTTGGAGTTACTGGATGCAGCGCTCACCAGGAAGGAGGAGCCGCTGCCGCTGGCTGCCTGGGTAACCGTCGTGCCGGGTGTGGCCGGAGTCGCAGGAGTCGTTGGAGTTTCAGGAACAGTCGGGGTGGCCCCAGGTGCACAACTGACAGGGGCTGCCGGGACCATATCGCCCTGGCCATTTCCGCCGAAGGTAGGTGGACTCATCAGGTCGAGAGCGGAGGTCCCCAGGTTCAGCCCCACGCCTCCGTTGGAGGAGATGTTGCCGCCAAAGAGGTGCGTGCACATGGCCTGTAAGCTGATGCCGTCTGTCCCATTGCCGGTGGCTGTGACCGTGCCGAGGAAGATGTCGCCGGCTGCCTTAAGGTTGGCGCCGAAGGTCTGGTTGTTGTTGATCGTGACGGTGTCCAGGAAAATGTTTCCGCCGCTGATCACTTCCAGGCCTCTCCCGATCATCTCTGTGGTGGTGCTGGAGGTCTGGTTGCTAAAGTCACTGTTCGAAATAATGGTGTCCGCGCCGCTTTCCAGGTGGGCGCCATAAAGTGTATTGTTCGAGGCTGTGACCATGTTGATGAAGATGTTGCCAGGTGTGGTGACCTGCAGGCCATAACCATGATAGAGGGGCGTCCCGTCCGCGGCATTGGTCACGCCGTTGTTGTTGGAGAATGAACTGCTGTTGATGGATACGTCTCCCTGAGCGTCGATCTTGGCTCCGATGAGACGGTTATCGTTCGCAAGCGTGTTCTGGATCGACACATTCCCGCCGCTGGTAACCAGCAGGCCGGTGTCATCGATGTAGCCGGGCGATTCGGTCGTGTTGGCGTTGAACTGGCTGTTTGCGATCGTAACGTCACCGCCTGCATTCAGGGAGGCACCCCACAGGAAGTTATCGTTCGCCGTGACCGTATCCAGGTCGATGGCGTCAGGAGTAGTGACCTGCAAACCGTATCCCAGGAATTCTCCGTTATTGATCGTCTTGGTCCCGGAGAACACACTTTGGACGATCGTGACCCGTCCGGCCGCATTGATCAGTGCGCCGACCTCGCGGTTGTTGATCGCCATAACATTAAACAGCGAAACTGAGCCGCTGCTCGTAATGTCCAGGCCTTTAAGTTGGAGCCTTCTTCTTCCATCCACCCGGTTGCTGAAGTTGCTGTCGGAGATGGCCACGCTGCCCTTGGCCCGGATCGTCGCGGCTGAGACCTTGTTGCGTTCGAAGTTCGAACTCTTGATCGTAACGTTGCCACCCGCGTCCAGCTCTGCACCCGAGCCGTTCGGCGAGTTTTTCACAGTCACATTGGTCAGATTGATATCGCTGACCGAGTAGAGGGTGAGGCCATTTCCATTGGCACCATCGATGCTGAGGTTGTTGATCGTGAGCGTGCCGCCCCAGGGATTCGTGCCCGTTCCGATCAGGATCGGGACCGTAAAGCTGCTGGTGGCTGCGGGATCGACCGTATTGCTTGAAGTATTCCATCCACCCGTGATGGTGAGATTGGAGTTGTGAATGTTGCTCAGATCATAGGAGCTGGAATTCAAATCGATGCTCGACTCGCCACCATGATAGGCACCCTGCTGTACGTAAATCGTGCCTGCTCCCTGGTAGGCTGCATTCCCAGACAGGAAGGTCAGCAGATCGGTGAAGCTGGAGTACGACGCTGTACAGCCGTTTGCGCCCGGTGTTGGGGCCTGTCCTTCCGGACACCAGATCGGGTCACTTTCGGCGATGGCAGCAGCCGCATCCTGCGTGGCCAGAGGCTGGGACTCCCCGTTGGCATCGAGCACTGTCACGGTTGTATTCTCCGGGACAGCATCCAGAACGGTTGTGTCCGCTGCCGGGGCTGCATCCTGCGTGCTCGTATCTGCGGCGGGAGCAGCTTCCTCGGTGGGTGCCGGAGTTGCAGCATCCGCACTTGGCTCAGCCGGGACTTCGGTCGCGGCCGCTTCCGTGGCAGGCACAGGAGTTGCTGCGGCTTCCGTCGCGTCGCCGGTGGTTACTGCATCTGTGGACTCTGTTGGGACAGGTGTCTGCGTTGCTTCCTGTGCCGGGCAATCCTTGGATGAGCTGTCTGATGTGCATTCGGTGCTTTTCGGTGTGCTTGGTTTGTCTCCGGAACCCCCATCGTCTGCATAGGCGATTGTAGGAGCAACTGCGCTAAGAACCAGGACTGCTATAACGATCGATGAAAGAAATGATGTACGCGCTTTTCTGAACATGGATCCTCCTTCTGAAAAAATTACCGCTCATAATACTTTATACGCTCGAAATAAGACCATGGGCGTCTGCGGTGTGGATCGGAATGAGTTTGTCCAGGGCGGTGTTGAAGGGGGAAATGGAGGACGGCGCCGGAAAAGGATAAAGATTTATTATGGGCAGTCACTACACACAAATTAATAAATATCTCTTAAATTATACAGTTTAGATTCCTCATCGTCAATCAAGGGATGTCGTTATCGTATTTTTGCTCCTGGTGACCTCCTTGAATAAATTACCGCAGAGTTACCGGATGGCGGAAAAGGCTTGTAACCTCTGCAAACGAGCAACTCTGCGGTTTCAAATTTCTGCTTTTGTATTACACAAAAGGGCAAAAACAAACTATTTTGTCAGCATGATTCCGCTTGGATCGGTATGTTGGTATTGTTCGCTGGGAACGTAGTTGATCACGGTATTGCTGGAACCCGCCAGACTGACCGTGTAGCCAATGATCTGGCTGTGCAGTCCTGTTGTTCCACTGTTACCGCTGATCGTGATCGGCGCAGACACAGCGATGATCGATCCCTTTAGCTCATTGTTTGAGTTACCGTTGATCTTCAGGTCGTTTGAGTTTCCATAAGGCATGTAGATCAGGAGGTTCTGGTAATCTCCACCGCCTGGCGCATTCATCCGGACGGTCGTATTGCCATTCCAGCTTACGTCGCCGGTCTGGGCATAAAAAGTGACATTGTTACAGTAGACGCCGCCGTTCCCGTTCAAGCGTACACCGGTTCCCCCGTTGATATAAACCAGCATGTCATTGCACGCAAGCGTGCTATTCCCGTTCGTAGAGAATTCCCCGCCCGTGAACTTGAACCGGACATTGTTGGCAATGATATCGGCGGTCCCGTTGATCGTGACGCTGTTCCCAAAACAATAATTGCCCGGGCTGAAGTTTACATGGCCGAAACTGTTTAAACTAATCCCATTCGGATAATTTCCCGGGCCATAGGTATCTGTCCTGGAGGCCGCGTCAGTTGTATGACTGCCGTTGCCGGAGCAGGTGATGGTAGGAGTTAGGACGGCGATGGGCGGCGGATAGGGGATCTGGCTTCCCTCTGTAACCGGGTTCAGCTGGCCGCCTCCCGCACCGCTGCAATAGGTGCCGCTCACGAACTGGAAGGAGGTATCCACCAGATAGCTGCCGGATGCTCCATTGATGGTTGTCCCACAGTTATTATCTGAATTATTAAAGACGCCGCTGTTGTTTACATCCAGGTGTACCACGCCATTTCCCGTCAGGGTGTCAGGATCATGAGGGTTGAGGGCCGCCAGGGCGGCACCGTTGGCGAGCGGGGAGGGCCCTGCTCCTGTGGCACGTGCGATGGCTGTCACCATGCTGGTTACGCTGTTCCGGCCAATGACCCTTGCAAAAGTGGTTGGGATCGTGGAGACGATCTTGACTTGAATGAATTCGGAAGAATTCGCGCCGCCGGGCAGACCAGTACAGGGTGGATTGAGGCCGGTCTCGTTGCACATATGGACCTCGACCGTGCTATCCGAGTCATTCGCATACCCGTTGCTTTCGGCACGCGCCATGGCAGCCGAAACGGTTGCTGCGTTGACGGCGGCCATATCCGGATTGCTGGAGGCCCGGATTCTTGCCAGCGCTGCAGCGAGGGCGGAGGTATCCGCAGCATTCTGCGCGTGGCGCCGATCAGAATAGACACGGCTGCCATCGATCGCAAGCGCGCTAAAGCCAAACAGCCCAATCGCTGCCAGAGCAATAAGAACCAGGGCTTGACCTTTTTCATTTAGCTTGTGTTTCATGGAACCAACTCCTCGCTTAAAAATACTAACGACATCCCTACTATTTTACAACTACATAGGATGAGAATAGGTTACAGATATGCAATCCGATTGTACTATTTAGGATTAGAAAAGGTTACAACTGATTACAGTTTTGAAAGGTGAGGCATAAAAGGGGATGAGAACTGATCCGATAATTCCCATCCCCTTTATAGGAAATCCTAATAACTAGACGGCCTCATTACTCAACGGTTACACTCTTTGCCAGGTTTCTCGGCTGGTCCACGTCCAGGCCGCGCATGGAGGCGATGTGATAGGCAAGTAATTGGAGCGGCAGTACCGTGACAACTGGCGAGAGCATCCAGGGCGTTTCAGGAACCCAGAGAACATAATCTGCCATTCCCTTCACCAGCTCATCTCCATCGGTGGCAACCGCAATGACGATGCCGTCGCGCGCCTTGGCCTGCTGGATCTGGGAAATCATCTTTTCATGCCAGGGATCCTTGGGTGCCAGGCACAGGACCGGCATGCGCTCATCGATCAGCGCGATGGGGCCGTGCTTCATCTCGCCGGCCGGATAGCCCTCGGCGTGGATGTAGGAGATTTCCTTCAGCTTCAAGGCACCTTCATAGGCGATCGGCATGTTGATGCCGCGCCCGAGGTACAGGCAGTCGCGCACGTCGCGGAGCGCATGCGCCACGGCCTCCACATCCGCCTCCCGGTCCAGCGTGCGGCCGACGAGATCGGGGATCAGTCTGAGGTCCGAGACGAGCGCCCTGCGGGTCTTGTCGTCAATGGTCCCGCGCAGGTCGGCGAGCAGGATCGCCAGCATGTATTGGTCCACGAGAGGGGCGGTGAAGGCCTTGGTCGAGGCAACGCCGATCTCAGGCCCGGTCTGCATCGAGATGAATCCGTCCGCGACGCGTATGGCCTGGGAGCCGATCGCGTTGACGATGCTCCAGACGACCGCGCCTTTCCGGCGGCCCTCTTCCATGGCCGCCAGCGTATCGGCCGTCTCGCCCGACTGGGAGATGGCCAGCACCACTGTGCGGTCGCTCAGGATCGGGTCACTGTAGCGGAACTCGGACCCGATCACCACTTCCACCGGGATGCGGGCGATCTTTTCGATCAGATATTTTCCAACCATGCCCGCATAGGCGGCCGTGCCGCAGGCCGTGATGTAAATGCGGTCGATCTTCCTGGCCAGTTCCTCGGTCAGGTTCAGATCGGGCAGGCGGATCTTCCCGGTGGCAAAGTTCACGCGTCCGGCGAGCGTATCGGTCAGGGCGCGGACCTGCTCATGGATCTCCTTCTGCATGAAGTGACGGTATTCGCCCTTCTCTGCAGCCACCGGGTCCCATGAGACCTTGTGCACCTGCGGCTTGACCTTAGCGCCGTCCAGCGTTTCGATGGTCAGCGTGTCGCAGGTGACGATCGCCATCTGCCGCGATTCCAGGAAGATCACATTACGCGTATGCTCCATGATCGCGGGCGTATCGCTGGCGACGAAATTTTCTCCCTCGCCCATGCCCAGAACAACGCCGCCGGCATTCCCGATGCGGGCGGTCACGATCTTATCCGGCTCATCGGCCGACATCAGCACAACGACATTCGCGCCCTGGATCTGGTTGAACGTTTTGCGCGACGCCTCCACCAGGTTGCAGCCGGTCGCCAGGTAATGCTCGACCAGGTGGACGATGGTTTCGGTATCCGTATCCGACTGGAACTCCACGCCTTCCGCCACCAGCTCGTCCTTGAGCTCCAAAAAGTTCTCGACGATACCGTTCTGGACGACGACCACGCGCTTCGTCTGCCCGACATGCGGATGCGCGTTGCGTGCGCTGGGTGCGCCGTGTGTAGCCCAGCGCGTGTGGCCGATGCCCGGCGCGCCCTTGATCGGGGATGTGTATAACAGATCGACCAGCTGGGACAGTTTCCCCGCATCCTTGCGGACCTCGAGCTGGTCGCCGTTTAAGACGGCGATGCCGGCCGAGTCATAGCCGCGGTATTCAAGCCTCTTTAAGCCGTTGAGAAT
>JBLNAU010000506.1:0-3003 GCA_050259515.1 Syntrophothermus sp. | reverse complement strand
GACGCTGTATCCGCTGGAGGAAAGCTCGTCGAAATGACCTTCCAACCGGGCGAGGGGCAGACCTAGGTAAACATCCTGCTGCATTTCAAAGGCCTGACAGACCTCCAGGGTAAGCTTTGTCACAATGCCCAGTCCGCCGAGGGCAACAACTGTCCCATCATATATTTCACCATTCGCATGGCGCGAGAGAGTGAGCAGTTTTCCATCCGCAGTCACGATCTCCATGGCAGAGACAATTGTGGCAAGATTCCCCAGGCTGTCACCGGATCCATGTGTCCCGGTTGCGCATGCCCCGGCGATGGAGATATGCGGCAGGGAGGCGAGGTTGTGCAGGGCAAAGCCTTCCCGGTCCAGCCAGCGGCAGAGCTCTCCATAGCGCACCCCTGCTCCCACGGTGACTGTCTGGTGCTCGCGGTCCAGGTCCAGGATCTTATCGAATTCGTTCAGGGAAACAAGATTTTCCGGAGAGTCTGCAATGTCATTGAAGGAATGGCGCGTGCCAAGAGCCTTGATCTTCCTGCTGCGCCGGACCACATCCTGCAACTGCTCAATGGATTGCGGTTGGAAGATCTGCCTGGCCTGATAAAAATAATTGCCTGCCCAATTGCCGGATGTTTCCATGATTCTCGTTTCTATATTTTATTTTTAGGCTGCCAAAGAAATGGTCCCGTAGCTGAAGAGTGATAGTATTTTGGCGTAACCTGGCTATGATCGGAATCAATTTGTTGTTTTCCCCAATAGCCATTCGTTAAAGAAATCAACCAGCCTGCGCTGGTAGCGACGCGGATTATCCAGGTAGATCGCCAGGTGGGCAGCATTCTTCTCCTGCCACAAAAAACGCGGTTCCCGGGCCGCGTTATATAATTTCTCTCCCGCGTCAGGCGGGGCGACGATATCCGCTGTACTATGGACGATATAAACCGGGCGAGGGCTGATCTTGTCGATCTCGTCCAGGGGATTGACCTCCCGGATGCTGATGCCGGTCTCAAATCGTGCGATCCATTTTGCCAGGGGATTGATCAATGGATAGGGGACAAGAAAATCGAATTCCTCATCCAGAGAGTCAAAGGAACTGTCGACAAAAAGCGCTTCGATCTGCGAGAACTGTGCTGCCGCGCGGATCATGGTTGCTCCGCCCATCGAGCCGCCCCAGGCGCCTAGATGCTCGACGCCCGGCTGTGCCAGGGCATATTCCATTGCGGCTTTCACATCCAGCACTTCCAGGTAGCCGATCGTGGAGATCTCCCCGCCGCTTTCGCCGTGCGCCCGGGCGTCCCAGGCAAGCACACCATATCCCTTTCGGGCCAGCATCTCATACACCCACTCCGGGCGATTGTCACCATATCCATGCGCCAGCAGGATGACCGCTCCATTTCGAGGAGGTGTATACCAGGCCGCCAGGCGGATCCCATCCTCAGTAACCAGGTCTACAGGCTGATAGGACACCTTGTATTTCCGCAGTGTATTCCCCGGCGGAATGAGCCGCGGCGGGTGCAGAGCCTTGTTCACCTCGGCAAACCCAAGGCCAACGATCAGAATCAATAAGCCAAGAAAGATCGCTCCTGAGGAGATCAAACCCGTTTTTAACCGGTCTTTCCGGCTCGTTCGTTTCATAGTTTGATTATAAGATAAACGGATTATCGCAAGAAACGTTTCTACTTAGCCACAACACCCTGCGCCACACTAAGACGTTGTGCCACCAGCTGGATCAGAAGAACCCCGACAAGCAAAAGGACCACGATTCCATAAGCCTGGTGGATGTTGGTCGAATCTGCCAGACTGCCCAACGCCATCGGTAGAATCAGGATCGCCGTTCCTGAGGCGAGAGTCGCACGGGCCGCTGCCTGTACCGTATTGCCATTGGCGGAGTTGATCGCCTGTGAAAGAATCAGGGGATAAAAATTTGCGGTACCCAGCCCGGTGATGAACAGCCCGAATAAACTGATCCAAATATTTTGTGTCATCCAGAAGAACAGGAAGCCAATCCCTGCAATAATGATCGAACCTTTAACGACCGCCCTCGTGGAATTGCGCTGAACCAGACGGCTTCCTCCCAGGCGGCCCAGGATCATCCCGGCCAGGAAGAGGCTGACTGTCCGGGCTGCATCGGCTTTCATCAAGCCAAGCCCCTGCTCCATATAATCCGCACTCCAGAAGATCATGCAGAATTCCACAGATACCCCAAGGACCATCGCCCCCCAGTACATCCAATACTGCGTGGGGAGGCGGTGGCGTGCTCGCGATTCTTCGCTGCTATTCGAAACAACCCTGGCTGACGAATCCTTTCCTAGTGCCATGAACATAAAAACGGGAACGCAAGCCATGATCGCCAGAGCCAGACGCCAGCCACCGGCAGCCCCGGCGAACCAGCCCACCATCAACGGCGCGGCCGTGGCGATCAGCGATGAAAAGGAATTCGCCTCCGAAAGTGCAACTGCCTTCAATTCGCCGTGCTGGTAGGACAGGGCCGAGGGAACAATAGCCAGGACCAGCGATCCAATGCACCCCATCAAAAAGGATGCTCCAATGGTGATGACAGGACTTTTCCCTGCCAGAAGGAGCAGGGTGCTCAGGCTCATGCCGAAAAGTCCCAGCCAGAGGGACCGTTGCTGACCGATACGCTCGATCACTAGGTGTCCGCCTGCACCGACCAGCAGAATACCCATTGCGAACGCAGTAAAGTGCAAGCTGCTCACTGTGTATGTGAGGTTCAACTCCGATTTAAGGAAAGGCGTGATCGGTCCCAGTACATTGAGAAAATAGCCATAGAAGGCGAGTGACAGATAGGCCAGCCAGGTAAAACGATCACGATGAAAAGTTGGATGCATGAGGGAGGGTCCTTTTGATGACAGAAAGGAATTGTATCCTGCTTTGGAGGAGAGGCACGAGGATAAACCTCTTAATTTTTTCTGCCCCTGGACTTTGACGAACCGTCTCAAACATGAGAATCAGGGGTTTTAATTTGTGGTCCAACATATTGGTTATCATTCAGGGAAATTCCCA
>JBLNAU010000505.1:0-3789 GCA_050259515.1 Syntrophothermus sp. | reverse complement strand
AGGATTCCGATCCTGATCTGCCGCTGAAAAACCGTTCTGGCGTGGGAGTACTCCCACGTTCGAATTTGATATACTACTTGCACTTCAATTCACAAGGAGTTCCCATGACCCTCTCTGCCCCGCGTTGGGATCTTTCCAACGTTTATCCCTCCCTCGACTCAAAAGAGTTCAAAGCCGCCGTGGAAGACTATAAGAAGCAGGTGGCTGCATTCGAAAAATTCTTCAAGAACAAGCTGAGCAAGACCACTGCGAAGACCAGGGCCGGCGACCTGGCCCCGCTGGTTGGCAAGGCCATCGACCAGATCAACAAGATCCAGAGTCTTTCGGCCACGATTGTGCCGTTCATCTATGCCTATGTCACTACCGATTCGCGCGACAAGCTGGCGATGAAGTCCCTCTCTGAATTCGAGCAGGCCAGCCTGCCGATGAACCAGTTGAGAACCCAGTTCATGGCCTGGATCGGCCAGGTTGCTCCGAAGCTTGACCAGATCGTAAAGCTGAATCGATCTGCCAGGGAACACGAGTTCATGCTGCGCGAAGCAGCGGAGCAAAGCAGGTACCTGATGAGCGAAGCAGAGGAAGCTCTGGCCGCCGAGATGTCCCTGAGCGGAGGCAACGCCTTCGGCAAGCTGCAGGGAACGGTCACTTCGCAGCTCTCCGTGGATTTTGAGCAGGATGGCAAGACCCAGAAGCTGCCGATGCCGGCCCTGATCAATCTGCGCTCGCATCCCGATGAAGACACCCGCCGGCGCGCCTATGAGGCGGAGAACAAAGCCTGGGATGACGTCAAGGAAACACTGGCTGCCTGTATGAACGGCGTCAAGGGCGAAGCGAATACCCTGAACAGGAAGCGCGGCCGCAAGGATGCGATCCACGCCTCGCTGGATGCAGCGCGCATGGACCGCAAGACCCTGGAAGCCATGCTGTCCGCCATGAGGGATTCCTTTCCGATGTTCCGCAGGTATTTCAATGCCAAGGCAAAGAAAATTGGAAAGGAAAAGCTGGCCTGGTGGGATATCTTCGCCCCGGTTGGCAGGACTGACAAGGTCTATTCCTATGAGGAAGCACGCGATTTTATCCTCGAGAACTTTGGAAAGTTCTCACCTGAGCTCTCTGCATTCGCCAAACGAGCCTTCGACAGAAATTGGATCGATGCCGAGCAGCGCGAAGGGAAAAGAGGCGGTGCCTTCTGTATGGAAGTACAGAACCTGAAAGAGAGCCGTATTCTCTCCAACTTCGACGGCTCACTGGACCAGGTCAGCACGCTGGCGCATGAGCTGGGACACGCCTTCCACAACGAGTGTGCCTACAAGGCCGACAAAACCGTGTTGCAGCAGGCGACTCCCATGACCCTGGCGGAGACCGCCTCCACCATGTGCGAGACCATCGTGACGGAGGCTGTCCTTGCGACGACATCCGATCCACAGGAGGAACTGGCTGTACTCGAAGCACAGATCCAGGGAGCCGCCCAGGTCGTCGTCGATATCTATTCCCGCTATCTCTTCGAGAAGGAGGTTTTCGAGCGCCGGGAAAAGTCCGAGCTTTCGGCAGACGACTTCAACGACATCATGGAACGCGCTCAGAAGGAAACCTACGGCGACGGTCTCGATGAGCGCTATCTGCAAAAGTTCATGTGGACCTGGAAGCCGCACTACTATTCACCCGACCTGTCGTTCTACAATTATCCGTATGCATTCGGGCTGTTGTTCGCCACGGGCCTGTATGCCATTTACAAACAGCGCGGCGATGCCTTCGTGCAAGACTATAAGAACCTGCTCGCCTCCACCGGTGAAGAGAAGGCGTCCGTCCTGGCAAAGCGCTTTGGCATCGACATCACCAAGCGCAAGTTCTGGGATGACAGCCTGGCGATCATCGGCAAGCGTATCGACCGATACTGCGAGCTGTAATACCAACCGTGACAGACACATTTGTGTCTGTCACGGTTATTTAAGAAATAATGGTGGATATGAAAAGAATCAAACTGTTATCCGCTCTGGCCGCATTTACATTTTTAATTGCGTCCTGTACGGCTGCCACTCCTGCCACCCCAACACAGCCGCCTCCGCTGCCGACCGTTCCCGTCACGGTGGTACCCACTTCCACCCTGGCCAGTGGAGCCCCGCAAACGGAAGCCGATGTGCCTCGTGTCTCTGTGGAAGATGCCGCGGCTGCCATTCAGAACGGCGAAGCAATCGTCGTGGATGTGCGCAGCGCGCAGGCCTACCAGCAGAGCCACATTATTCATGCGTTGTCCATCCCCTTGTTCGATATTGAAACGAATCCGGCCGGCGTAAACCTGGACAAGGAAAAATGGATCATCACCTATTGCACCTGACCGAATGAACACACGAGCGCCCGTGCGGCGTTTCTCCTTTTGCAGAACGGATATAAAAAGGTCACTCCCATCCTCGGCGGGTTCGAGGCCTGGGTCAATGCGGGCCAATCTGTGGAGCCATAGATGAATTATGACAATCCTCTCCATTGACCACGTCCAGATTGCCATGCCTGCGGCTGAAGAGGAGCAGGCACGCGCTTTCTATGCGGGTGTTTTGGGGTTCACCGAAATCCCAAAGCCTGCCGAGCTTGCAAAACGAGGCGGCATCTGGTTTCAATCGCAGAATGTTCAGCTTCACCTCGGCGTAGAGTCCGATTTCCGGGCCGCGCGCAAAGCTCACCCGGCATTCATCGTAAGCGCTCTGGATGAGCTGCTTGTCAAGGTCAAGGCTGCGGGATATCAGATAGATACTTCCCAACCGCCTCTGGAGGGATACAAGCGTGCCCACATCTTTGATCCCTTTGGGAACAGGATTGAGTTGATGGAAAAGCGATGAGCCGGACGCCTCTTGTCACGCCCTGGACCGACTCTGCTGCCCCGACTCATTCCGCCTTATGGATACTCATGGCGGAGGAAGGATTAAGTCCTTATTCCTGGTCCAATGGACCGCATGATATTTATGCGGCCCATTCGCATTCCTATAACAAGGTGATCTATGTGGTTCAGGGAGGCATCACCTTTGGCCTGCCGGAGCTGGGCACTCAGATCACTCTGAAAGCCGGAGATCGACTCGACCTGCCTGCCGGCACCGTCCATGACGCGGTGGTTGGTTCTCAAGGTGTCATCTGCCTGGAGGCGCACAAGGATTGATTCCATTGTCTCGTTGCAGATGTGACCTACATAAAAAAAAGACGCGTCCGTTGGAGACGCGTCTCTGTTTACAGTCTACAGTTTATTGAACTACCAGCTTGCGTTCAGCCAGCCGCGCAGCTCCATGGCCTTGACCACGCGGGAAATGGCAACCATATAGGCTGCATCGCGCATGTACACGCCTTCCTTCTCACTGGTCTCGAGGACGCCGTGGAAGGCATTGGTCATCTTGGTATCAAGTTTTTCGAGAACCTCATCCTTCGTCCAGTAGAAGTTCATGTCGTTCTGAACCTGCTCGAAGTAGGAGGTCGTCACACCACCGGCATTGCACAGGAAGTCGGGGATATTGAAGATCTTGTTGGACTTGAAGAACTCATCCGCCTCGGGGGTGCAGGGACCGTTTGCGCCTTCGGCCACGATGCGGACGCGGCTCGACAGCTTCTGGATGGTATCGCCATTGACATGGCCTTCGATTGCGGCGGGGATCAACACGTCAGCTTCCTTGGTGATCCAGGCATCGCCATCTTCGATCACATATCCGGCCTCTTCGGCAGCCTTCTTGTCGAGGGTGCCGTACTGGTCCACGATGGTCAGCAGGAAGCGAGGATCGACACCCTGCTTGTGACTGTACGTGTAGGATTTCT
>JBLNAU010000504.1:0-2646 GCA_050259515.1 Syntrophothermus sp. | reverse complement strand
AGTCGAGCAGGATCGGGTCCATCCAGGCCGGGTCGCCGCTGGTGATCGATTGTTCGAGCAGGTTGTAAAAGCGGAGGAGCTGCTCCTCGAAATCGGCCCGGATCTCCATGCCGCGCGCCATTTCCTGCCCAACGCGCGCGATCCACGCGGGACGGATTTTGGCAAGCGACTGTTGGAGGGTGGAAACGCTTTTTTTCCCGGGCACAGAAAATACTCTATGATCAATGGGTGGCATGGCGGGCCACCGGCTTCACCTTGCGCACCTGCCGCCGGTGCTTGATATATTTTATCAGGGTTGCTGGTTTTGCTGCATGACCCAGGCGAGCAAGGTATCACCCACGGCTTTCAGGCTCTCTGCAGATACCTTGTCAGGTGTATCCTGGGTGGTATGCCAGTAGGGATAATCAAAATCGATGATATCGATGGCCGGGATGCCAGCCTCCAAAAAAGGAGTGTGGTCATCGAGCATCGAATATTTATAAGTGTCAATGAACTTGTCTCCATAGCCCAGGTCTTTGGCTGTTTTCCAGACTTGGTCGGTGATTTCCGAGTTGGAGTTTTTTTCCTTGTAAATGTTCAGGTTCGCATCCCCGATCATATCGATCACCACGACCGCCTTTGGCTGGAGCGGGTTGTTTTTCACAAACTCCTGGGAACCAAGCAGCCAATCCCAGCCAGCAATGCGGCCATTATCCTCTGCATCGAAAAAGACCAGCCAGACCGGTACACTGTCCTTTGGCAAGGAACGAGCCAGCCCAAGCAGGACGGCAACGCCTGAGGCACCGTCATTCGCAGCAGGAACAGGTTGTTTCTGGTTGGCGGGATCGCTATCCTGGTCGGCATAGATCCTTGAATCATAGTGGGCACCGATGATCACTTGCGGCGCTCCTTCGCCCCTTTTGGCGACTACATTTCGAACCAGATGGCCCATGGCCTCGGACTCCTGCTCCTGAACCTGCCAGCCGGCCGAGTCCAGCTCCGACCGCATCCACTTCCGTACCTGGTCGTGACCGGGGGTCCCCGGGATGCGCGGCCCAAACGCGACCTGAGTCCGGACATCCGAATAAGCGCGTTGCCCGTCAAACGTGGCCGGGCTGGCTTTCGGCTGGAGGAGAGTGGAATATGCGTACCCTGCCAGGAGAACGAGCAGTAGAACCCCAATGATTGAGAGTGAAACGAAGAAAGTCCGATTCTTCAAACCTCGACTCCGGTAAGAGCAAGAGTCAAATCTTCAAGGGCACGCTCAGCATAGGCTTTTCCACGGTCGCGCTTGCCCACCTTGGACGCAAATTCAAGCGGCGGAAGGATCCCGAAATTTGCCTTCATCGGCTGGAAATCCTTGAGATCGGCATGCGTGATGTAATGACAGAGCGCACCCAGCATGGTGGTCTGCGGTAGTGTGATCGGCTCTTCCCGGTGGAGCAGTCGCGCAGCATTGATCCCTGCCAGCAGGCCGGTGGTAATGTTACCCATATACCCTTCCACGCCGGTGATCTGCCCGGCAAAGAACAGGTCATCCCGCTCGATATGTTGAAGGGTGGGGCGCAAAAGCTTCGGTGAGGCAATAAAGGTATTGCGGTGCATCTGGCCGTAGCGCATGAACTCGGCTTTTTCCAGGCCGGGGATCATACGCAGGACCCGCTTCTGCTCGGGGAATTTAAGGTTGGTCTGGAACCCCACCAAATTGTACAGGCTGCCTGCGAGATTATCCTGCCTTAGCTGAACGACAGCATACGGCCGCCGGCCTGTGCGTGGGTCACGGAGTCCCACCGGCCGCATCGGGCCGAAGGCAAGCGAGTCCAGGCCGCGCTCGGCGATGATCTCCACCGGCAGGCAGCCCTCGAAAAAGTGGCCTGCCTTGACGCCATTCCTGATCATCTTCTCGAAGGAGCGCAGCTCGATTCGCTCCGCATGCAGAAGCTCGTTTACGAACGCCAGATATTCGTCTTTGGTGAAGGGGCAGTTGACGTAATCCCCCTCATCCTGTTCGCCTGTGCCATAGCGCGAGGCGCGGAAGGCGATCTGCATATCGATGGAGTCTGCATGGATCACCGGGGCGATCGCGTCGAAAAAATAAAGGTGCTCCTCGCTGCTTAACCTGGCAATGGATTCAGACAAGGAGGGGGAAGTAAGAGGCCCACTGGCGATGATCGTGGGAGTATTGGGGATCTCCTTCACCTCCTCGCGGACGATTTGAATATTTGGATGGCTTTGTACTCTCCTGGTGACCTGTTGGGCGAAAAGCTCGCGGTCTACCGCCAGGGCTCCCCCGGCCGGCAGGGAAACGGAAGCAGCCACTTCCAGAAGCATCGAGCCGAGCGCCCGCGCTTCATCCTTGAGAAGGCCTGAAGCGCGATCCGGAAGATTTGAGCCGAGCGAGTTCGAACACACGAGCTCTGCCAGATCCTGACTTTGGTGAGCCCCTGTCTCGACTACGGGGCGCATTTCATGGAGAAAAACACGAAGGCCCCGTTGGGCGGCCTGCCAGGCGGCTTCACTACCGGCAAGACCGCCGCCAATTACGATTAAATCAGTCATTGGGTGATTGTACCATCGGGGAGATTATCTCCAAACCCAGGCCGGTTGGGCCTGAAAATTACCTTTCGATATCAAGAATTTTCCAAAACGGGAGTTTCGGACAGCAAG
>JBLNAU010000503.1:0-3151 GCA_050259515.1 Syntrophothermus sp. | reverse complement strand
CCTGGCAAAAAGATGTTTATTACAACTGGATGAGCAATAGGACAAATTGCGGATCGATAAAGAGTCAGTGAATTTTAGCGACCGGCCTTCTGTCGATTGATTTGCCTTTTCGCGAACCGCTGGTGAGACTCCTGGCATGTAATACTGAATCGATGTCGCAACCTCATTGACGCAGAAGTGGCGTAAGATATTCCGATCGCTGCTTCATTCATGTGCTCCGTCACTGAATAGGATCAATCACAGGAGAACACAACATGGAATTTACTGGTCTTATTTATTTTTACAGCCTGACATGCGTGTCGATCATTGCATCCATCCTGATCGCAGGGTTTTCCATCGCTCCAGCGTATGCCTTCTTCGAAAAGCGAGGCAATGAGGAGACAGCTAGAAAGAAATCCCTGGCCCTTGCGATCGGAGTATGGATGGTCCTGCAGGCTGTCTTATGTCTGTTGATTTTTCTTTTTAATCAGCAGCTACTGGTATAACAAAAAGCATATCATGAATAAAGCCAAACCGTATGAAACGATCGCTTCCCGGTATCAGATCTCCAAGGAGAGCGCCAAGTACTTCCTGAACCATGTGCAGAAAAGTTTTAAAACTGAGCGGCCGCCGCATAAATTAATTGTCGAATTTATTGAAAACCAACAGCTTGAAATCCTTCTGACCCCCTACGAAGTTGCAGCCTTGATGAATGAAAGCGGTGCCTGGTCCTACTCACTGGGAACTCCTCCACCGATGATCGTGGACGATGAGGATATTGGTCCGGGCTGACCATTCACTCGAACGTTTCGACATGTACGCGTCGAAACGTTTTTGTTAAATCTCCAGCTCTTCCCAACGCCGGTATAACTCGGATAACTCGTTCTGCAGCTCCTGCAGGCGATTGACCGCCTGGGTGATGACCGCGCCCTCCTGCTGATAAAACTCAGGCGTTTCCAGCTTGATCGTCAGGTCATGCTGTTCCGCCTCCAGGGTTTCGATCCTTTTGGGCAGCTCTTCCAGCTCCCGCTTTTCGTGATAGCTTAACTTTCGCACCGCAGGCTTTGTATCTGCCTTCGACTCTGCCCGGGCGACGGAATCGGTTTTCGGCCTGGCTGGTAGGGCAGGCGCAGGCTCCATCTGCTTGTGCCAGTCATCATATCCACCCACGTATTCGGTCACACTCCCCTTTCCATCCAAAATCAAGGTGCTGGTGACAATGTTGTTCAGGAAGGCCCGGTCGTGGCTGACCATCAACAAGGTCCCTTCATAATCCAGCAACAGGTCTTCCAGCACTTCCAGGGTTTCGATATCGAGATCGTTGGTCGGCTCGTCAAGGATCAAAAGGTTGGCAGGCTGCGTAAAGAGACGCGCCAGGAGCAGGCGGTTGCGCTCGCCCCCCGAAAGGGCGCTGATCGGCGCACGGACACGATCGCGCGTGAAAAGAAAATCCTCCAGATATCCCATCAGGTTGCGCGCCCGCCCATTGATCGTGATCGTATCGCGGCCCTGACCCACATTGTCGAGGACCGATTTGTTCTCATCGAGCTGGGCCCGTAGTTGATCGAAGTAGGCCATCTCCACATTGGTACCGTGGCGGATTTCGCCCTGTGAAGGCGGAAGCTCTCCCATCAGGACTCGAAGCAGGGTGGTCTTGCCCGATCCATTCGGGCCGACGATCCCGACCTTGTCGCCCCGCTGGATGGTGGACGAAAAGTTGCGAATGATCTCCTGGTCGCCGTAGGAAAAGCTGACATTTTCCGCTTCGATCACCAGACGGCCGGAACGATTCTCTGCCGCGATCTGCATGCGTACTTTTCCAGCCTGCTCGCGGCGCTCCCTGCGCATCTCACGCAAGCGCTTCAAGGCACGCACGCGTCCCTCATTGCGCGTGCGGCGGGCTTCGATCCCCCTGCGGATCCACTGTTCTTCCTGGGCCAGCTTCTTATCGAAGATCGCATTCTGGGCCTGCTCGGCGGAAAGCATTTCCTCCTTGCGCTTCACGAAAGTGGCATAGTCGCAATTCCAATCGAAGAGTTTTCCGCGGTCCAGTTCGACGATGCGGGTGGCAAGCTTTTGCAGGAAAACACGGTCATGCGTGACGAAGAGGAGCGTCCCGCCCCGGCGTTTGAGGAAATCCTCCAGCCAGTCGATCGAACGGATATCCAGGTGGTTGGTTGGCTCGTCCAATAACAGCAGATCCGGGTTGCGGACCAGGCCGCGGGCCAGGTAGACTCGCCGCTTCATTCCCGCCGAAAGGACTTCAAATGCTGCTTCCGGGTCCAGCTCCATTTGAGAGAGCACCTTTTCCACCTGGTGCTGGCGCTGCCACTGGTGCTCATCGTCCAGGAGGCCCGTGGGTGCTTCCAGGCCGCTTTCCACGATGTCGCCCACACGTCCGCTCAGCCCCTGAGGCACTTCCTGCGGCAGATAGGCCACCTTGACATTCTGCTGGCGGGCAATGGTTCCATCATGCGGTAAAACCTCCCCACTGATGATTTTCAGCAGGGTCGATTTCCCCATCCCGTTTCTACCCAGGAGGCCGATCCATTCCCCGCTCTCAATCTGTAAATTTATTTCATCGAGCAGGCGCGGTCCGCCAAACCCAATGGACACATCCTGTAAGCTGATTAACGCCATAGAAACAGAGTCCTTCAAGAGGAGTTCGTACTGACGGCGAATTGTAGCCGATAAACGCGGATGGATTGGAAAGTCTGAAGTGGTTTTAATTCGGATCGAGCATACCCGGCGGCTCTGCCGGGCGCCTGGGCCATTTCCCCTGATTGAATCGATCCACATACGCTTTTAAAACTTCAAAGTCTGCTTCGACGATGGCTGTATTACCCAGCACGGGATCGTGGATGCGCCCGTTTTTGAACAATCTCTCAGGGAAATCGCCAAAGAGGATATTCTGTGGATCCAGCCTGGTGCGCAGACAGAGCAATTGAGTGATTTCCGCCGGGCCCAGGTCCGTTTGAACCGATTTGCCGAAAGTCCTGATCAGCTCCGGCAGCTTCAAGATCGCCGAGGGACTCAGCAGCTTGTCGGCAACTGCCTGTAGGATGAGGTTCTGTATCTCGATCCTCTGCAGATCGCCCTGCGGTCGCATACGCGCCAGCAGCATGGTGCGGTAGCCATTCAGGTGCAGCTTCCCGGCGGGAAAATACCGGTT
>JBLNAU010000502.1:0-13014 GCA_050259515.1 Syntrophothermus sp. | reverse complement strand
CACAACCAGATGATAGGCGATTTCATACAGGTAGGAACGCAGATTGGTGTTCGGGCCACCACCTGCAGATAAATGATCCAGCAGCTTGGCGAAAACATCCCCCACGATGTTATCGGCCATCACAGGATCGTTACACAAACGAAGCGCATAGTTAAAAATGCCGGGCGAGTGATGATCGAAGATTCGCACCAGCGCTTCTTTGTCCATCTGCCGCGCCGCATCCAATAGGGTCGCATCATTGTCCCAGGCAACCGGCGGAAACAAGGAAATCGTTTTATAAGAAATAGACATGGATTACTACCAATTTTAGATACTCTACATTAACGCAAAAAATCTGATGGTTATCAGTACTCAGCAGTTGCGATGATGAATGAATGGGATACTTTCAGCGCTTGTGGAATGAATTGCCGCCATTGATGAGAGCGCTGTGCGGTGTTTTATGGATGTGTTTAAATTATAGCACTTATCCCCGGTAAGGGAATGGTAAGAACCGGCGAATCTCCAGACTGGAGCATAAATGTTTCTTCCTCGCAGAATCCAGTCTCAGCCTGCCGAAAGGCCCCTGAGGGAAAATCTACCCAGGGGCCATTCACGCAAAATGTGGTTTTAGCTCTTCCCAGCTATAAAACCACATTGACCAGCCGCATATTCGCCACAATGACCTTGCGCGGCTCCCGTCCTTCCAGGTATTTTTGCACCTGTTCGCTCGCCAGCGCAGCAGACTTGATTTGGTCCTCATTTGCATCGGCCGGGACGACAACCCGGTCTCGCACCTTGCCGTTGACCTGGACCGGGATCTCGATGCTATCCTCCCGGGCGGCCTCTTCATCCACCTGGGGCCACGCCTGCTGGTGAACCGAGTATGGTTTGCCCAGGTGCACCGTCCATAGCTCCTCGGCAATGTGGGGCGCTACAGGGGCCAGCATGCGCAGATAGATATCCTGCGCCTCGCTCCATTCCCTGCTTCCGGCCGCGCCTGCTTCGCGTGCCCTGTACATTTCATTCAGCAGCTCCATCAGGGCGGAGATGATCGTGTTGAATTCAAAGTTCTCGAAATCGTGGGTTACCTTGCGCACAGTCTGGTGAACACGGCGGCGCAGGGTCCGCCGGGTCTCCTCGCTGGCCGATCCGGCCGGGGACGGATCGGTGAACAGCGCCCAGGTGCGGCGAATCCAGCGGGCGGCTCCCTCGATGCCCTGCGAGTCCCACGGGGCTCCCATCTCCCAACGAGCAAAGAACATCAGGTATGCCCGTATTGTGTCTGCGCCATAGCGCTGGACCAGTACATCGGGGGCGACCACATTCCCGCGGCTCTTGGACATTTTTTCATTGTCCTCGCCCAGCACCATGCCCTGGTTGCGCAGCTGCATCATCGGCTCGTTGCCTTCCGTAATCCCCGCATCGCGCAAGGCTTTGTGAAAGAAACGGGTGTACAGCAGGTGCATGGTGGCGTGCTCGATACCGCCGGTGTAGGTATCCACCGGCATCCAGTAGTTGTACTCCGCATCGTCGAACGGACCCTTGTCATAGCGCGGCGACAGGTAGCGCAGGTGATACCAGGAAGAGCACATAAAGGTATCCATGGTATCGGTCTCACGCGTGGCAGGGCCGCCACAGACCGGACAGGTGGCGTTCTTCCAGGTGGGATGCAGTTTCAAAGGCGACTCGCCCGTTGGCTTCCATTCCACGTCCTCAGGCAGGGTCACCGGCAATTGGTCATCCGGCACCGGATTCCAGCCATGGATCTCGCAGTGAACCATCGGGATGGGCGCGCCCCAATAGCGCTGGCGTGAGATCAGCCAGTCACGATAGCGATAGTTCACAGACTCCTTGCCAATGCCCTTCTCCTGCAGGTAATCGATCACCTGGCTGATGCCTGGATTCTTTCTTCCCTTTTCCGTATTGACCCTTGACCCATTGAACTGGCCGGAATTGATCATCACACCATCACCGATGTAGGCGGACTCCATCGTGTCTCCGTCCAGTTCGACGCCGCCAGGTTGGATCACAGGAACGATCTTCAACCCATATTTGCGCGCAAACGCAAAGTCGCGCTCGTCATGCGCCGGGACCGCCATGATCGCGCCGGTGCCATAGGACATCAACACATAATCCGCGATCCAGATGGGAACGCGCTCCCCGTTGACCGGGTTGATGGCGTAGCCGCCGGTAAAGACACCCGTCTTTTCCTTGTCGGCGGCGCCGCGCTGGATATCCGATTGGCGCGCGGCCTGCTGCTTGTACTCTTCGACCGCGGCTTTATTTTCAGGCGTGGTGATCTCATCCACCAGGGGGTGCTCGGGGGAGAAGACCATGAAGGTCGCGCCCCACAGCGTATCGGGACGGGTGGTGAAGATCTCAACGTTGTGGTTGCCTTTCTCCGTCTTGAAGATTACCGAGGCGCCTTCACTGCGGTCGATCCAGTTGGTCTGCAGCGTTTTGACGCGCTCGGGCCAGTCAATACCGTCGAAGTTCAACAGCTCATCGGCATACCGGGTCGTTTTGAAGAACCATTGATCCAGGTCCTTCTTGATCACCGGCGTTTTGCAGCGCTCGCAGTGACGGTCCTCGCCCCAGACCTGTTCGCGGGCCAGGGTTGTGTTGCAGTTCGGGCAGAAATCCACCGGCGACATTTTGCGATAGGCCAGGCCTGCCTTGTACAACTGGATAAAGAACCATTCGGTCCACTTGTAATATCCCGGCTCGCAGGAAACCGCTTCACGCTCCCAATCGAACATGGCGCCCATCGAGCGCAGCTGCGTGCGCATGCGGACAATATTGTCGCGCGTCCGCACCATGGGATGAATGCCGCTCTTGATGGCCGCGTTTTCGGCGGGCAGCCCGAACGCGTCGAAGCCCATCGGGAACAAGACGTTATAGCCGCGCATGCGCATGAAACGCGCCCGCGCGTCGGACGGCGTCATCGCATACCAGTGGCCGATATGCAGATCACCGCTGGGATACGGCAGCATGGTCAGTGCATAGTGCTTGGGCCGGGTCTCATCAATCACGGACCGGTACAGCTTGTCGGCCTCCCATTTCTCCTGCCACTTCTTCTCCATGGCCTTCGGATGATAGGAAATATCCTTTACTTCCTCAGTCGTGTTCTTTTTCGTATCAGCCATTCTTTCCTCATCAAAGTTAATTCCAGAAATTTCATTGCAACTGTGGAGTCCGTCGGCTAGCCGGCAGAGCTTACACCACGAATTCCATCAGCGAGCTGATGAACTCCATAAAAACAAAAATCCCTTCATCCACATCTGGGACGAAGGGCTGCCTTCAACACGGCTTTGCCGTCAGGCCAGGTCTCCGCGGTACCACCCGGATTCAGTCGAAGGTTGGAAGGTCAAAAGTGGAAGGTGATACAACCTTCGACATTGAAACCTGGAACTTTCAACTGCACTTTCACCGCGCTAACGGGCTCACCCGTGGATGACTACTCAGCAGCCTGGCTGCGTTCACCATCCAAGTCTCTCTTGCGAGTAACAGGCGAGTTCGGTCTTTTATACTGGCATTCCCGTTCGATGCCTTTGCCGGGCTTCCACCTCACTTTCCCGACTCGCTGATGGGATGACCTACTACTCCTGTCCTGACTTTTGTATATCTGTTTATTGTAGCACAAGAGCGACCAGCTTCTCCAGTCGCTCCTGCAGGTGGACCCAGGGGGATTCGAACCCCCGACCTTCTCAATGCCATTGAGACGCGCTCCCAACTGCGCTATGGGCCCTCTTTTCGTGATCAGTTGTTAAGTCATCAGTTTGTTCAGCGACTGATCACTGCTTATTGGTCACTGAACAGTGGACCTGAGGGGATTCGAACCCCTGACCTCCTCAGTGCGATTGAGGCGCGCTCCCAACTGCGCTACAGGCCCATGCTTAAGGCGAATGACATTCTACTTGAGGCACTGGGGACTGTCAAGCGATTAGGGAGAACTGCAGCCTCTTCCAGGAGCTGGATTTCCTTGAAAATCCGTGGGCAGGTCAGGGTTGCCTCCTGCCACGTATTGAAATTTGGTCTTTTTCGTTCTACCCAAGGAGGATAATCTCCTTCCGGACGCCCAGAAAAATAATGAACACAAAATTAAATTTTTGGATTGACGTAACCGTTTTCGCCGGTTTCATGATCGCCATGGAGCCGCGCGCAACCGGGATTACCGTTCATGAATGGTTGACTGTTGCGGCGGTGGGCACACTGATCGTTCACTTCGTGCTGCATTGGGACTGGTTCATCCGCCTGACTTCACGCTTTTTTGTAAAGCTCTTTCACAGTTCCCGCCTGAATTACCTGGTTGCCATTGCGATCTTTATCGGGTTCACCTCCCTGATGGTCAGCGGACTGATGATCTCGGAGCATTTTGTACCGTCCCTTGGCTTTCATCCCGACGGGCGCTATGCATGGAAGAGCATCCATGAGCTGGCCGCAAACCTGACCCTTCTTCTGGTCGCGGTCCATGTGGCCCTGCGCTGGGAATGGGTAAAAGCCGCCTTCCTGCGTCTGGTCGTCGCGCCGTTTCGAAAAATACAAAGGAACGACCCCGTCCTGAACGAGGAAGATGGGATGTAAATTTTTATGAAATTCCTGTTGCGTTGTTTACTCGTGCTTGCGGTGGCCGGGATATTTGGCGCCGTACTTTATTATGCGGTACAGTTATTACCCGGAGCCTCTCCCAACCCACAGCCAGGGATGCGGCTGCAACCGGAGAGAAGCCGAGGGGAAGCCGATCGCTCCGTGACCCAGACAGAACGCCCGGAAAACAACCGCCCGGGAGGGATCCGTTTGCGATCCCTCCTCCAAGTGGCGAGAAGGGTGCTTGTATTCTCCGTGCTGGTCCTTGTTTCTGTCTTTGTAAAAAACCTGGTCTTCGAGAGAAGGCTGAATAAAAAATAACCGGGCTTGACAGTTTTGTCAGCCAGGGTCGATTTTTCTTGCCCTGCTGCCGTTCTCATTGTATAGTCATAAAAAAACAACGAGGCACTCATGACCGACCTGATCTCCCCCTCCACTTACCGCATCGCCGACCTGCAAGAATCAGACCGCCCGCGCGAACGTCTCGCCACGCTTGGCCCCCAGGCACTATCCAATGCCGAGCTGATCGCCATCCTTCTCAGGGTCGGTGTGACAGGCGAGAATGCCGTCCAGGTGGGGCAGCGCCTGCTACAGAAATTTAATGGGTTATCGGGCCTTCACCGTGCTCCGTTCAAGGAGCTTGTAGACCAGCGCGGGCTGGGCGAAGCAAAGGCCTCCCAGATCAAGGCGGCGATCGAGCTGGGACGCAGGCTGACTCTCGAGGCCCCGGAGGAGCGTGCGGCGATCAACTCTCCCGCCGACGCGGCCGCGCTGGTGCAGTATGAGATGTCCGCCTTGGAACAGGAGCATCTGCGCGTGATCCTGCTCGACCGGCGAAATCGTGTTCTGGAGACTGTGGAAGTGTATAAAGGCTCGGTCAATTCATCCCAGATCCGGGTGGGCGAAGTGTTCAAGGAAGCCATCCGCAGGAACGCATCTGCGATGATCGTAACGCACAACCATCCCTCCGGCGATCCGACGCCCAGCCCGGATGACGTGGCTGTGACCCGCGCCATCGTCCAGGCCGGAAAGTTATTGGACGTTGAGGTGCTCGATCACCTTGTCATCGGCCAGGGACGCTGGGTGTCGTTAAAGGAGCGAGGACTGGGATTTGCATGAGACAACCGCGACTCTGAAGGAAACCTGTCACCTTTTGCTTGAAACTTTGAATGCATTAAAACGTATATTGACAAGGCCGATTGCAAGCCGTATACTATTTTTGTTCGATGGGGAGTAGCTGTGGCGCAATTTCCTGCGCCAGTGGCCAGCCGTCATCCCAGAGCCCCGGCGCCCAGTGCCGGCTCTCGGCTACCAAAGTCTTCAGCGAGACCACCGCAACATCCGTTGTTGGTGGTCTTTTTTTGTGCCCACCTATCAAAAAGACGCCAGCGCCAAAGCAGTTGAAAAAGGAGATACGGAGGATCATTATGCTGGAAGTCGACCTACCTCAAAAAACATCCTACTCTGGGAACGGGCAAAACGGGGAATTCAATGGACGCCTGGTGGATCTGCGCCAGGTGGTGAAGACCTACCAAAGCTCGGCCGGTAGGTTCACCGCGCTCAAAGGAGTTGATCTGCAGGTGGAAACGGGCGCCTTTGTCTCGATCATCGGGAAATCCGGCAGCGGCAAATCCACGCTGATCAACGTCATCACCGGGATCGACCGGCCCACCTCCGGTGAAGTGATCGTCGATCATATACAAATTCACACGCTCAATGAGGAGCAAATCGCGATCTGGCGCGGCCAGTCCATTGGTGTGATCTTTCAATTCTTTCAGTTACTGCCTACGCTCACGGCCGTGGAAAATATTCTGCTCGCCATGGATTATGGAGGGCAGATTCCCAAGGGGCAGCGACCTGAACGTGCCCTGTATCTGCTGGAGCTGGTGGGGATGGCGGATCAGGCGCACCGGCTTCCCAGCTCGCTCTCTGGCGGACAGCAACAATGTGTGGCGATCGCTCGTGCCCTGGCAAATGATCCGGTGCTGCTCACGGCAGACGAGCCAACAGGCAACCTGGATTCGAAGTCCGCCGAAATGGTGTTTCACCTTTTCGAGACTCTTGCGCAGGCGGGGAAAACAATTCTCATGGTGACTCATGACAATGATCTCGCCGCCCGCGCCCAGCGCACGATACGGCTCGCCGATGGCCGCATCGTGGACGAATTTACGAACCGCTAACCGATCGAGGCTAAAATGCTTCAACCAGATGTTTTTGCAACCTCTATTGAAACGCAACCGCTGATCGAACTGCGGAATGTGGTCAAAACATATAACAGCCTGGCAGGCGCGGTAACTGCGCTGCAAGGCATCGACCTGCGGATCCATGCCGGAGAGTTCCTGATCGTCATGGGAAAATCCGGAAGCGGCAAGACGACACTGGTAAATATGGTCACCGGGATGGATCGCTCCACATCGGGGGAGATCTGGGTCAAAGGCGCTCCCTTCCATCGGCTGAGCACCGAAAAAGCTGCCCGGCTGCGCGGACAGACAATGGGTGTCGTCTTCCAATCGTTCGAGCTGTTGCCCACGCTGACCGTTCTTCAGAATGTGATGCTGCCGATGGATTTTGCGCGTCGCTATTCCCTGCGGGAAATGCGGGAACGCGTCATGCGGCTGCTGGAGCAGGTGGACATCGCGGAACACGCCAGAAAGCTGCCGACAGCTTTATCCGGCGGCCAGCAGCAGCGATTGGCGATCGCGCGGGCGATGGCAAACGATCCTGCCATCCTTGTGGCAGACGAACCAACCGGCAGCCTGGATTCAGGAACGGCAGCGGCGGTCATCGATCTGTTCGCAGACCTCGTCCGGCAGGGCAAAACGATCCTGCTGGTGACCCACGACAGGGATGTAGCACGGCGCGGGTCGCGAATCATTACTCTCGCGGATGGAATCATCACCAGCCCGGAAAATGCCGCATCGAAGAAAAGCGGAGGCACGAATGCTTAGGCCACGCTGGTACAAGGTCATCCATGATCTGTTTGGGAACAAAACCCGCACGCTATTGATTGTGCTTTCGATGGCAGTGGGCCTGTTTGCGATCGGGATCATCCTGAGCGCCCGTACCATTTTGTCAGATGGATTGGCAAGCAGCTTTGCGGCCATCCACCCCTCGAGCGGCACGGTGCGCACGGTCGAGCTCTTCGATGAAAACTTTATCCAGTCCGTACGTTCCATGGAGGAGGTGGAGGAGGCGGATGCCCGCCGGAATATTGCCGCGCGGGTGGAAGTGGCGCCGGGCGAATGGAAAAATATCTCCCTCTTTGTCATCGCAGATTATGACAATATTCGCGTCAACAAGGTCAGCTCACAGAGCGGCGCCTGGCCTCCGCCCGAAAAGGAGATCCTGATCGAGCGAGCCGCGCTGCAGGTGATCGATGCCCACGAGGGCGATACCATCCGCATCAAATTGCCCAACGATACGCAAAGAGAGATGCGTGTTGCAGGCATCGCCTATGATCCGGCCCAATTGCCCGCCCAGATCGACGGAACGCCTTATGGGTATATCAACTTCGACACGGTGGCATGGCTGGGCGAGCCGTATGGGTTCAACGAGTTGTATGTGGTCGCCACACATCCAGAGGACAAAGAGTGGGCGCAGCATGTCGTGAACCTTGTGAAAGACAAGGCAGAAAAATCAGGCTACACAATCCCACTGAGCATGACGGCCGAGCCGGGGCAACTCCCCATGGACGATATCCTGCAGGGGATCCTGCTGTTGATGGGCTCACTCGGCATCCTGTCCCTGTTCCTGAGTGTTTTCCTGGTTGTCAACACTGTCTCAGCCCTGCTGGCCCAGCAGAAACGCCAGATCGCAGTGATGAAAGCCATCGGCGGTGGCAGTGGGCAGATCCTGGGAATGTATCTCATTATGGTGATCTCGTATGGTCTCCTGGCATTGATCATCGCCGTCCCGCTTGGCATGATCGGCGCGCGGGCGCTCAGCGAGATGCTGGCAGGCATGTTCAACTTCAACCTGCCTTCGATGGATCTCCCCTTGCAAACGATCCTCGTACAGATCGTCATCGGTATCGTTCTGCCAGTGCTGGCTTCGCTGTGGCCCTTTCTCGCCAGCCTGCGCGTCAGCGCGGCGGAGGCGATGAGCAGCTACACCATGGGAAAAGGCCGCTTCGGAAAGAACTGGATCGACCAGATGCTCTCCGGCCCCAACCTGTGGTTCACCCGCAAACTTTCCATCCGCCCGTTCCTGCTCTCGGTACGAAACACCTTCCGCAGTAAGGGACGTCTTACACTGACTTTGATGACCCTTACGCTTGCCTCCGCCACCTTTGTCAGCGTATTCAATGTGCGCTCGTCCCTGGACAGCACGGTGGACGATATGATGAAGCTGTACAACTTCGACATCATGCTGACGCTTGACCGGCCCTATCGCGCAAGCAAAGTCGAAATGGAGGCACTGCGGGTGCCCGGGATCACACAGACAGATATCTGGCTCCAGCTGCCGGTCCGCCGGGTCCGCCCGGACGGGAGCGAAAGCGGCATGATGTACATGTTCGCGCCGCATGTGGATCAATCTGCATTAATCAATCCGCCTGCCATCGTCGACGGCCGCTGGCTAAAACCGGGAGACGATAATGCCGTCGTGGTCCCCACCACGCTCTTTCAAGAGGAACCGGACCTGGGACTCGGCAGGGAGATTGTCTTGAAAATCTATGGCCGAGAGGAGCACTTCAAGATCGTCGGCACATTTGTAGGGATGCCCTTTGCCCCCGTTATTTATGCAAATTATGACTACCTTTCCAGGGTCGCCTACCGGGTTGGCCAGGCAGATACCCTGCTGGTCCGAACGCAGGGACATGATCCAGACTCCGTAAAAGTACAAAGTGAGGCATTGGAAAACCATTTCGAAAAGATCGGTTTACGGGTTAGTACCGTTACCACACTCACAAGTGAACGCGCCGAAGCGGCGGTTTCCTTCGACGCGGTTGTCGCGCTCCTGCTAGTCATGGCCGTCCTGTTGGCACTTGTCGGGGGACTGGGATTGATGGGCACGATGAGCATTAACGTCCTGGAGCGCACGCGCGAGATCGGTGTGCTGCGGGCCATTGGCGCACCGAACCGAGGCGTGGCACAGGTCTTCATCCTGGAAGGAATGACGATTGGATTGTTGAGCTGGATTCTGGGTTCCGTGCTGGCCATCCCTGTGACCCAGGGATTGAACCAGGCAGTCGGCGGGGCGATCATGGGTGCCCCGTTGACCTTTGCCTATTCGATGCCCGGCCTTTGGACATGGCTGGTGATTGTCTTCCTATTGAGCGCACTGGCCAGTTTCATCCCGGCCCGGAATGCATCCCGATTGACGGTTCGTGAAGTGCTGGCATATGAGTAATATGTTCAAACGTTGAACGTTAGCCATTACAGGTTTCTCTTCACGCCAAACTCGGGAAATTCTCCGGTCGATGTCTCCCATTCCACGTTTGCCTCGTCCACCCGGGAGGCGCGCGGACCTTGTTTGATCGCTTCGATCAGGCGCTCCACTTTATTGCGCTGCCCCTCTACTACCGCCTCCACGGTGTCATAGCCCACATTCCGCACCCAGCCGGTCAATCCGCCGATCTGGCGGGCACTGTATTCGACGTGGGCGCGAAAGCCGACACCCTGGACGCGCCCCTTCGCCCAGACATGGGCACGGACGATTTCACTTCCGGATATAGGTTTCTGGTCCATGAGCATTGCCCTTTCTGCGGATCGAGCTGAGAATGCTGATGATCGGAAAAATCAATATTACACCCAGCAGCACCAGATAGGGTGTGATATTTTTCAGGCTGGCCGGAAAACCCTTTTGTTCCACAAGGGAGGCATGCCAATCCGCTTCCAGATCGGAGAGTGGAACACCGAACGCCAATTCCGGTCCCTGTACACAATCTGCTCCACCGGCGTAAAGAGTGGCAAGCTCCAAAAGACCCGTGGATCCGTATTTCTCATGCAAATAATTTGCGAACGAACGCGCCTCGGCATATGCCAGAAAGGCACGGTCGGAATCCTCCGGGAAGGAACTGCACACGGTGCTCAACGGAATCCAGTCGCTGCGTGCGACCGCCTGTTTGAGGACCGGCGCATATCCCGCATTGGTGACGATCTCAGCCAGCCCGGCCGTCCCTTCGCTCAGCCAGGCCGGGATCGTGCGGTATCCCTCGCCGACAGCCCGGTACAGCATCACATGCATCAGCTCATGCGGAATGCGCTGCTGCAAGGTGTTCTCCTGTTCCGGTCCCGGCTCGACGGCGACCATCACCACCCCAAGCGACGGATCGGCATGACCAGCCACCCATTCCTGGCTGCCAGGGACCAGCGTGCCGCGCAGATCGCTCAGGCTGGCATAAATATAAAAGTCCACGGGCCGGTCGAGCGGCGCAGGAATCAGATGGCTTACAGAGTCCGTACCTGCCTGGGCGGTATTCAGGGCAGCCTGGCCAAATTCCTGGCCGCCTGCATACCAGTGGACGCGCAACATCCCCGACTGGAGGGACTGCCACTGAAAACGGGTATCGTCATAGTGAACTGAATATTCAGCGCTGGTTTGAAAAGTTCCATCGGCCAGCGTAAATCGATAATGCCATTTCAACGGGCTGAACGGGCGCAGGATATTCTGGCGGGTGTCGAAGCGAAATTCCGTGCGGCCATCCTCATGCAGGAGCAGCGGCTCGACCTGGCTGGTGCCCTGGATCACATCTTCAATAATGATCGAAGCACCCTGGATGGGAACGGAAGATTTGATCGTCGCCACGAATGTGATCTGTTTACCAAAATCGACCAGGGCAACAACATTCTCCAGCTCGATCCCCGAAGGTGCCTGGGCGGATGCCGGCCGCGCGTCCAGGAGAACGAGCAGTACCGTCAAAAGAACAAACAAAAAAAATCTAACAGCTCTCAAATTACTTCCCCAGGAAGACAAGCAGCGGCGTCAACGTCAATGGGCTGAGCAGGGTGCTGATGAAGACGATCGCCGTGACCAGTTTCGAATCAAGCTGGTATTCTGTTGCAAGCACCGTGGAACTGACCATGGTTGGCATGGAAGCCTCGGTGACGCATCCCTGCCTGACCGGGCCGCTCATCCCCAGCAAGGCCGTCAGAGACAACGCGAGCAGGGGTGCGATTAACAATTTCAGGACCACGCTCAACTGCATGGCACGCGCGCTCCCCGAAAACTGGACCCGGGCCAGCTCCACGCCGAGCAGGATCAACATCAAAGGGATGGTTCCTCCTGCCGCCAGCTCCACAGCCCGCGCCACCGGTCCAGGGATTTGGATGTGAAGAACGTTGATCAGTACAGCAATCAGCACCGCATACAGGGTGGGGATCCGAAACAGCCCGATGACCGCCTCCTTCGGGCTCATATGTCCCAGAGAGGCAATCAGGACGCCCACGGTATAGAAAAGAAGCGTGGTGGTGACAAAAAAGATCCCTGCATAGGAAAGCGCCTTCTCTCCGAAGGCAAAAGAGACCAGGGGCAGGCCGTAGTTGCCGGTGTTGGAAAACATGGTTGTAATTAAGATGGATGTCAATGCCGGTCGTTCCAGCTTGAAGAAAACACCCAGGGAAAAAGTGAGCAGGCCCATGACCGCAATGATGCAAACCGTCAGCACGATCACGCTGATGGCTTCATTGAGCTTAAGGTGGTTTTGAAGGAGCAGATCGAAGATGAGCACCGGGCTGAAGATGTAGAACAGCACACGCCCGAGGCTGCGGGCTTCGACGTGGAGAGTCTTTGCCAGCAAAAACCCGGCTCCGCTGAGCAGAATAATGGGCAGGATGTTGTTGGCAAACGTGGAGGCAAGGACGGAAAATGACATGGAATATCCCAACAGGAAAATCTATGGGATTATAACGTCTCCATGAGATCATGTTATTGCAGCTTGCTCACACGAACAAAGGGAGTATGAAACCGAAGTAATAAAAAAGGCCTTGCGATTTGCAAGGCCCTTTTCCATTTTCAGGGTTTTTACTCGTCGTCCTCTTCGATTTCGGTCAGGTCACCATCGGGATCATACGAGAAGAGGTCGAAGCGCTCGAGGTCCTCGGTGAAGGCCAGGTTGTCGAGAGCCTCCTCCAGGAAGGCGATCTGTTCGTCGTCCTCCTCCATGTTGTCGAGCAGGTTCTCGAGATAAGTGCGGACGTCCTCGCCGCCGATCTGCGACAGGGACCAGATGACTGCGCTTAATACCGAGCCATCCTCCTCTTCACTTAGCATCCTCAACAGGAAGGGCCGCGTGGATTTGAGGGAAAGCTCACCCGCGGCCTGGACGGCAGCCTTGCGAATGTTATCGTTTTCACTGACAAGCGAGCGGATGACTTCGTCCGACCAGCGCTCGTCGGCGGAGCGGCCCATGGCGGTCAGGGCACTTACCTGCCAGTAGGGGTCTTCACGCTGGAAGGAGGACTGGATCAGGGTAGCCACTTCTTCGCGCGAGGAATAGCCGATCGATTC
>JBLNAU010000501.1:0-2608 GCA_050259515.1 Syntrophothermus sp. | reverse complement strand
ATTGAGGGCCGATGACTGCCAAAGTTATATTGAACCCATATTCCAATCGCTGGAACTCACAGAAGCGCTGGCCCGATGCCGAAGCGGCCTTGAAAGCCGCCGGTGTGGATTTTGAAGTTGTTGTCTCCCAGGCCAAAGGACAAATTATCGACCTGGTGGAGCAGGCAGCTAAGGAGCAATGTTCTCCGATCATCGTCGCGGGCGGGGACGGTTCGTTGGGGGATGCGGTCAACGGACTTGCCAAAGCTGCCAGATCCAGCGATGAAAGATTGGGCCCTTTTGGCATCCTGCCTCTGGGTTCAGCAAATGATCTTGTGTACGCGCTTGGCCTGCCGCTGGACCTCAACGAAGCGGCGCGTGTAATCGCCAGAGGCAGGACTCGTCCCATGGACGTCGGAATCATGAACGGTCATTTTTTTGCAAATAACTCCGGTGCCGGCCTGGAGCCCTATGTGACCATCAAGCACGAGAAGATCCAGTGGATCAAAGGTCCCATTCGCTACATTGTCGCAGCCGTGCAGGGTATCATGGATAAGCCCGAATGGCATGGAAAGATCACCTGGGATGACGGCAGTTATGAAGGGCCTCTCTCCCTGATCTCCGTTGGGAATGGGCGCCGAACCGGTGGGTTCTTTATGACCCCTCACGCCGATCCCTTTGATGGAAGGCTCACCCTCGCTTTTGGCTATCGCGCCACACGACGGGGATTATTCCGGGCGCTTCCCAAAGCTTTCAACGAAGACAAAGGAAGCTATGTGGAAATGAAGGGAATGTATGAAATCCATTCCACGCATGTCTCCATCCATCTGGATAAGCCCTCCCCGGCCCATACCGATGGAGAGCTGCTGCCAACCTGGCTGCAGGACTTTGAATATCAAATCCAGCCCAAACGGATCAATGTAATCGTCCCATAATATGACAAGCGATCTATCATTCAAACCCCTCAAACGTAATCTATGGACGGACCTGGAGGAGTTGTTCGGTCCGCGCGGCGCCTGCGCGGGCTGCTGGTGCATGTTCTGGAAATTACGCGGCAAGGCTTTCGACGAAGCGCGCGGATATGAGACGCGCCAGATGCACAAATCCATTGTGGATTCAGGCGTGGCAACCGGCCTGCTGGCCTATCTGCATGGGGAGGTGGTCGGCTGGGTGGCAGTGGAACCGCGTTCAGCCTATCCGAAGCTGGCTCATTCGCGCCTCCTCAAACCGGTCGATGATCAGCCTGTCTGGTCCGTGACCTGTTTCTTTGTTGCAAAGCGCTTTCGCCGGAAAGGGATCACCGTCGAGCTGTTGAAGGCCGCGGTGGAGCATGTTCGGGCCCAGGGCGGCAGCATCGTGGAGGGATATCCGGTGGAGACCGCCGGGGACATGCCGGCGCCCTTCATCTACACAGGGACAGCCTCAGCTTTTCAGGAGGCAGGCTTTCAGGAGATCGCCCGCCGTTCACCGACGCGCCCTGTCTACCGTTTCGTCATCGAATAATCAATGGCATTCAAGGACATTCGCAAATCTCGCAAGTGGCTCAGTCCCCAGGAGATTCGCATCATTGTTATCATTCTGCTTATTCTGTCGGCGTTGATGGCATTAAATGTCTATCTGTCGCGCACCATTGTCGGCGGCGAATGGCTTTTGATGCGCTGGAATGCTGTGCGGTCTTATCTGGGACTTCAGCTGGATGTTTCGGTGGGTTTAAAAGGCTGGCGGACAATGCCAGAGACTCTGGCATCCGCCCAGACGCCCGGCAAGGCAATCCTTCAGAGACCGGAGCCGAACATCTACGGGGGAGAGATCGCCCGTCGTATTCAACAGATTGTATATAACCGGATTGCCTTTGCGACGGAATACAAATATATACTCAGCGATCCTTTTCCCATCCTGTTACTGTACACCCCTCTGGCTTTCCTCTCGGATTTCGTGCTTGCGCGTTCTTTTTGGATGCTGGCGGCTGAAGTGGCTTTACTGGTGAGTGTCCTGTTTTCCTACCGGCTTTCCGAATGGGAGCCGCCAATTGCGTTGAACATCCTATTGATCGTTTTCGGTCTCTTCAGTTTTTTCAGTCTCAATGCACTGCTTACGGCCTCTCCGGCGATCCTTCTCAATCTTCTATACCTGGGTGCCCTGCTGGCTCTGCGCGCCGAATCAGATGAGCTCGCAGGTGCCCTTTTGTTTTTCGCAGCCTATCAATGGGAAGTGGGCGGGTTGTTCTTTCTCCTGATGCTGATCTATATTTTTGGCAATCGACGATGGGGAGCTCTGGCCGGCTTTGGCATGATGCTCATCATCTTGATCATCGTCTCTTTCCTCGTCAATCCCGGCTGGGGACTTCCTTATCTACGCTCGGTTCTTTCCAATTTAATCCAGGGTCAGGCATTGAACTTTGGAAGCATCCTTTCAGGTTGGTTCCCGGACATCCGGTTCTCGCTGGGAGCGCTGGTTTCTGTGTTTTTGATTGGCGTTGTCCTGATCGAATCGGTCATGGCCATCAAAGCTTCATTCCGTCGCGTTGTTTGGGTGGGAGCCTTGGCTCTGGCCGCCATGCCGCTCACCGGGCTGGCGATCTTTCCATCGAATGAAGTGGTCCTCATTTTGCCGCTGGTTCTGGTGATCT
>JBLNAU010000500.1:0-2986 GCA_050259515.1 Syntrophothermus sp. | reverse complement strand
ACCCGCGCCGTCATCATTGGCCTGCATCGGATGGCAGGTGTGGGCCTGGACGAGGAATTCCCCCGCCTCAGGAGTCGGCCCACCTTCCGGATGGATGACCGCAGTGGCAACTTTGAAGCCCCGGCTTGGATCCGTGATGAATTCCGATTTGATCACGGCATGGTATTTTTTATTGCGGGAGAGTCTGTCGAAGGTATTCTTCGGCAGGCAGAATCCCCAGTCGCGCTCATAGTATTTGAAGATCCATGGAACGGTGTGCGGGCGCTTTTCATTGAAATACAAATGCGGCTGAAGCTCGTCAAAGCTCAGGACTTTATCGACCGGCAGCGAATACGAGACAATATGAAGCGGGTTGTCCTTGAAATCCACAATGCTCTCGCCATCCTCTGTTTCAAGATAAGCCTCGTGGACCACATAACGTTCCGGGACCCGCCACGTCCAGACCGGGGTCAGCGGCGCATAGGTCTCGAGGCTGTAGCTGGAGGAATCAGGCATGTAGGAACCGACGATCTCCAGCGTTTTGTCTTGGTCGTCGGAGGCAAGGGTGCGATGCAGAGGAAAGAATTCTGCCAGGATGGATTTCAGGGACGTATAGGATTTCATTTTTTCGATATCGTTGGTTGAGTAGAGGCGCATGGTTTTCGCGGGGCTACTCAACCAGCGGTGCCTGGTTCCTTCCTGATGTAATACAGCAAATGGGGATCGCGCTTCATCTCGCGGGCGGTGAACTCATAGACCTCATTTGCCCTCATCAGCTTCACATCTGCTTCACCGATCCTGCGGACCTTGATGATACCGGCTTTCTCCATCAGCTCGCCCATTGGGTTCACTTCGGTGATGACGCCCCTGTCAATGTCGCGCACCAGCATCTCGAACGTGTCGGTGTAGGTGCTGCCATTCTCATCTGTGACCTCCCCGGTGAACTGCTTCAGGAAGCGGTAGTCCACGCCTTCCATCTGCTCGATGTGGTGGAAGAAGGTCATGCTGTTGGTATAGGACAGGCCGATGACCATGATCTTTCCGTCCAGGTCGCGCAGCTTGCCGAAGACCGAATTGCGCTCATAACTGCTTTTATAGCGCAGGCTCCCCAACATTTCGGCCTGTTTGCCAAGGATCGCAAACGAATAAAAAGGATGGAAGACCCGCTTCGCGCGCGGATCCTTTCGCACAAGCTCTGTCAGCACGCCCATTTTGGAAGGCGTTGTACGCACATCCCAGGGGACGCCCTTGTTAAAGTCAAAGTTGAATGTGGGCATGATCAGGGTGCCTTCCGGGCCGAGTGCCGCCTCAAGAGCGTCGATGACCGTCTGCGGGCCGCCGTCCACTTCCCCGAGGGATTTGTATGAGCTGTGGACAAGCAGCGTATCCCCCTGCTCCACACCCAGACCGCGAAAGCCTTCAACAAGCTGTTCAAATGTTAGCATTCTGACTCCTATCCTTTTGCAACGAGACCTCGATAGACGTTCATCAGCATCTCCGAGTTCTTTTGCCAGTCTGCCCGGCTCTCGGCGATCCTGCGTCCGGCCTGGCCGATTTTCTGCAAATTCCCACGCCGGTCGATTGCCGCCATGATTTTGCTGGCGAGATCCTCCACACTGCCATCACGAAACAGCCAGCCATTTTCGTTCTCAAACACCCATTCCTGGTTGGCAGGGATATCGGAGACCAGGCAGGGGATCCCGCAGGCCAGGGCTTCCATCAGCGACACGGATGAGCCATCCACGTGGGAGGGCGAGATGTACAGGTCAGCCATATGATACCAGCGAGGCAGATCAGTCTGCGAGACCTGCCCTCCAAAGGTGACGCGGTCGAGCACATTCCCCTTTTGGAGGATGCTCCGGATCACATGCCCCTGGGAGCCGCCGCCCAGTAAAATCAATCCCACATCCTCCTTTTGCCGGGCCACGTTCACGAAGGCGCGGGCGAGGACATCCACGCCGTAACGAGGCTCCCACGAGCGGTTGCAAAACAAGGTGAACGCTGGAACGTCCGAACGTTCCGGCGTTTGTACATTAAAGTGCTGGAGATCCACGCCCCAGGGAAAGACAAGTGTTTTATTGGGATCCATCCCATACTCGACGGCTTTGTCGCGGGTCACATTGGCATCGCTGACAAAGAAGGCGGACCGCTTCAAGGTGTAGCGTGTTGCAAATTCCCAGATCCGGCCCTTGTGTACATCGTCCATGAGGTCGAAGCCCCACGACATGGTCAGCACGGGACGGAATCCGCTCAGGACGGCGATCCAGGCGCAGGTCTGGATGGGACCGGCATGGATCAGGTCCGGCTGGATCTCGCGGATCAAGCGCCGGAAATCGAGAGTGATTGCCGGCAGGTCACGCCACCGGAACGACTTGCGGCCACCCTTCCAGATCACCTGCTTCACATTTTCCGGGACAGGACGATCCTCCACATGGCGCCGGTTGCCTTCCAGCTGTACAAAGTGGACCTCATGTCCATGATCCGATATGGCTTTGAGAAAGCGGTAATCATGCGTCGAATAGCCGAGGGAAAAATAAAGAATTCGCATTTGGGTATTCGATCGTCGATATTCGATCTACGCTCCCAGGTCCGTCCAGCGTAGCTCCTGGCCGTATTTGAAATCATGCAGGGCCTTCGTGCCGATGACGTTCTCGATCTGGTCCGGCTTGATCGCGCCGGGCGTGGCGGGACGCAACACATCGATCATCTCGCGGGTGAAAACTTCCCCGGCCTGGATGTCACGCGCGGCCCGCAGGCAGCGGCGCTGTACCACGGAGGTATCCTTTTCATTGTCCGCAATGAACTTGTCGGCGGAGCCGAGGGCGCGCTCGAGCAGGCGCGTCTCTGCAACCATCTTCGCCCAATTCTCCGGGTTCATCGCGAACTTGTGGTCGGGGCCTTCGCGGTCGTTGCTGTCGGTGAAGTGACGCTCGATGACGCGAGCACCCAGTGTTACCGCGCCAAGAACCGGGGCGACGGCATGAGTGTGGTCCGAGAGTCCAAGGAT
>JBLNAU010000499.1:0-2511 GCA_050259515.1 Syntrophothermus sp. | reverse complement strand
CCCTGGGTCCTGGTTCTTGGCAATGAACAAAAGGGACTCTCAGATGAGCAAACGCAGGCTTGTGATGTAACCGTCTCTCTGCCGATGAAGGGCAGGGTCAGCTCCCTGAATTTGGCGGTGGCTGCAGGAGTATTGTTGTACCAGTTTGCCGACCTGACTCATGCTAGCCGGTAGAATAAAAGAGACCTTCCTGTACGGAAGGTCTCCTGCAATCAATGAATATCCTGCTTATTGAGCCGGGAAGCTAGAATTCGTCCTCTTCATCATCCCATAGCTCATCGTCTTCTTCCTCTGTTTCATCTTCCTCCCATTCCTCTTCTTCCTCATCCCAATCCTCTTCGACAGCAGCTTCGTCACTTGGGGAGTATGTTGCACAGCCTGTGTCAGGATCGAGTTCTATCGCGGCCGCACTGCAATACCCTTCGTCCAGGAACACACAATCAATATAATGACATTTTATGCGGGGCATCCAAATCCTCCTCGAATTAGGGTTGTCTTACCAGTCGTATCACTGAAATGATAAATATGATGGTCATTACTGCCTGTGAAGTGAGACAGAACGGGCAGTAAGCACCGATGAGGGCAACTTCAACGTAGATCAAATAAATCGTAAAGAGGAAGCCGAGCAGTGATACGCCGAATTCCAGCATGGTCCCGTTGTCCTGGAAAAATCCCGGTCGTCGCTCGAGAAATAGCAGGGCCAGGATTGCCGCATATCCGAGAATGCCCAGCACAGCAACTGGAATTCCGTTGATCTCGGAGTAACGGCTGCCGTTTACCGTTGAACAACCGCCTGAGCCAATACACATGGCTTCAATTTTTGTGTATTTATAGACGGTCATATAGGTTGCAACCAACAGTCCAATAATGGCGAGCACGGTCATGATTTGTCGTAGGCGTTTGTCAGTCATGGTCCCTCAAAGTATCCAGGCAGTGATTTCCTGACCAGCAGGCACGCATTTTACACCAGCGGGGATAATAAGTAAAGCATTTGCTTGTACCAGTGAGTGTAAATTTCCAGAGCCCTGGTGACCCGTCAAACGGGCGACCAGGTCCCCATTTTCCTGTCGAATTTCGCAGCGCAGATAGCTTTCCCGCCCGTCCGACTGGATCTCCTCTTCGCACTTGACGCGGACCGCCTGCCTGCCCATCTGCAAAAGACCGCCTAGCTTTTGGATGGCCGGCCGGACAAACACCTCAAAGCCAACAAAGGCTGAAACCGGATTCCCCGGCAGCCCAATGACCGGGATGCCTGTGTACTCTCCAAATGCAACCGGTTTTCCGGGCCGCATGTTGACCCGCCAGAAATCCATTTTTCCATGGTCTTCGATCACACTTTTGACAAAGTCGAACGCGCCAACGCTGACACCGGCGGATGAAAGGATCAGGTCCACGCGCAGGTAAACTGCCCTTTCAAAAAGGATCTTGACCGATTCATAATTATCCCTGGCCACACCCAGGCGCAAGGGCCGGGCACCCGCGCTTTCTATGAGGGCTGCCAGAGTATATGAATTTGAATCACGGATCTTCCCCTTTTCCAGGGGTGCATCCGGATCGATGAGCTCATCTCCTGAGGAGAGCAGTGCGACCCGGGGCTTGCGGTATACCGGCACGGATGAGACTCCCAGCATTGCAAGCAGTCCCAGGTCCTGGGGCCTGAGCTGCCGCCCGGTATGCAGGACGGCAGCCCCGGCGTGAAGATCCGTGCCACGCCGGCGGACATTTTCTCCGGGCGCGACGGTCTTTTGAATGGCGACTTGTGCGGGTGCCTGCGTGCCTGCGTTTCGGTGATCGAAATCGGTATTTTCCACCGGGACAACAGCATCGGCGCCTGCGGGCATCGGCGCGCCGGTCATGATCCGGGCTGCTTCCCCGGGCGCAAGGATAACGGTCGGGGAGGACCCGGCCGGGATGTCGGCGACCACGCTCAGGCTGCGCGGTGAGCCGGGAGTGGCGCCGGTTACATCCTCGGCGCGTAAAGCAAATCCATCCATGGAGGAATTATCGAAGAGAGGCAAATCGTCCTCAGCTCGCACATCCTGTGCAAGGACGCGATGGTACGACTCCGCCACTGGCAGTGTTTCGGTTTTGACAGGTTGGAAATGGGAGAGAATGCGCTCACGCGCTTCATCTACGCTGAGCAATGACATGGTTCTCAAGGCGGCGATTATACCCCACGTGTGCCAATTTTTTGGAGGATTATCCGGGCTTGGTGCGCGCTGCTTCCAATACGTTTGGCAGGCTTTCGATGCGCGTCAGCACCCGGCTGAGCTGGGCGATATCGCGCACTTCCACCACAAGCTTTAGGTCAGCCAGACTGCGGTTGATGTTCACGGAAACATCTGCAATATTGACCCCTTCGTTTTGCAGCAGCGTGGAGATATCCCCCATCAACCCCTGCCGGTCATAAGCCTTGACGGTCACAGGCACCGGGAAGGTATGCTCCACCTTCCCCCAGCTCACCTGCAGGAAGCGCTCCTTATCCTTGCGGTGTAAAACATTGGGACAGTC
>JBLNAU010000498.1:0-4131 GCA_050259515.1 Syntrophothermus sp. | reverse complement strand
CCAGGATGGTTTCCTGGGCGCCTCGCACGATGTTATGCAAGGCACCTTCGGCAATGGCAAAGCTGCCATGGAACTCTCCGGGCAGTGGGCTCCCGGCTCCCAGGCTGGTCAGGCCGCTGATAAAAAGGGTGTTGCCAATCTCAGCATGTTCAACTTCCCGGCGGTCGAGGGCGGCGCAGGTGACGTAACGGATGTCATGGGTGGCGGCAATGGCTTTGCCATCGGCAAGAATGCCCCGCCGGAAGCCATTGACTTCGTCAAGTACCTGACGGCTCCTGAGCAGCAGGCACGGGTGGCTGCTAGCGGTGGTGGAATCCCGGTCGTCAAGGGCGGAGAAGTCGGCCTGACCGCACCCGACACCAAGGCCAATCCCGCCATGATCGAAGTCCAGAAGAGCCTCGCCGCGGCGAAATATTTCCAGCTTTACTACGACCAGTATATGCCTTCCGCAATGGGCGGCATCCTCAATGATGCTGTGGCCAAACTGTACGCGGGTACCTCAACCCCTGAGCAGGTTGCCCAGGAGATTGAAGCCGGAGCCGTGCAGACCTTCGGAAAGTAAGCAGGTCGGATGTTTTGGAAGCTTTGGGGGTCGGGTGGAAAACCCGATCCCCAAAAATACATTCATATTATGACAGTCACCTGCCTGTATCAGGTCCTTCAGGATATCCCCATTGAATAGCGGACACGCCCCCGTTCAGGAGTGGCCAGTTGACTGTCACGTCGTAGATGAAAAAAAACTTTCGATGGATAGCCCTCCCACCGTTTAAAGAAGGAAATGGAGACGCATTATGAATATCATCCAGATCAGAAGGAACGATTCGATGTCGTCTCCGCAGACTCGCTCTCGTCGCCGGGGGAAAGACTACGTGACCATTGCGTTGTTCCTGCTGCCGGCTGTCATCCTTTTTGTCCTATTTCTTATTTATCCCATTTTTCGGTCTGCATATTACAGCCTGTTCAATTGGAACGGCCTGGGTCCTGCCACCCAATTTGTCGGTTTGAATAATTTCAAGTTGATCCTAACCGATCAGGTTTTCTTAAAAGCGATCGAGAACTGTATCATCATCGTGGTGCTCTCCTTGGCCGTCCAGCTGCCCCTGGCCCTGATGCTGGCGATCATGGTGGGACGTGACCTGCCCGGACGGGCTTTTTTCCGCTCCATCTTTTTCATGCCTTACGTGATCTCTGAAGTCATCACAGGCATCATCTGGATCAGCATGTTCAGCCCTGACCCGGAGAACGGCCTTATCAATGCGCTTTTGATCCTTATTCCCGGTGTGCATGCCCAGAACTTCCTGGGCGATATCCATCAGGTGATGGCCTGCGTGTTTATTGTGCTCACCTGGAAATATTTCGGATTGCATATGCTGCTGGACATGGCGGGCCTGCAGAACATCCCCAGGGAGCTCGAGGAGGCGGCCATGATCGATGGCGCCAACCGCTGGCAGTCGATATGGTATGTGACCGTCCCTTTGCTTAGTACCACCATCCGCACCTCCGTCTATCTATCTGTGTTGGGCTCGCTCACGCAATTCCCCCTGGTCTGGATCATGACCAGGGGCGGACCGGTCAATGCCAGCGAAATGATGGCCACCTACATGTACCGCTACGCTTTTATCCGATTCCAACTGGGATACGGCTCGGCCGTGGCACTGGTCATGCTGGTCTTCTGCCTGATCTTTTCCGTCGCGTACTTGTGGCTGAACCGCCGGCCCGATCCCCTCAGCGGCATCTAGAGAGGTACCTGCATGGCAACCATTGACTATCGTAAAAATGACGCTTTCAAGAAGAAGTTACCCAGGTTCTTCCAGTACCTCGTCCTTATCATTGTTACCCTGATCATTGTGGTGCCCCTTGTCATCATGGTCTTCGGGGCACTCAAGACGCGCGGCGAGATGTTCCTGCATCCCTATACCCTGCCCATTCCACCCCATTGGGAAAACTTTGGCCAGATTTTGCGCACGCCTTCGTTCTGGTCGATGCTGCGCAACAGTCTCATTGTCATGCTGCTTTCAACGGCTGGCGTGTTGATCGTTTGCAGCCTGGCAGCTTTTGTTTTTGCTCGTATAGAGTTCCGTGGCAAGGATCTGGCTTTCAACCTGCTCACCCTCGGCCTCATGTTCCCGATCACCGTTGCCATCATGCCGGTCTATCTCGTCATCCGCCAGATGCACCTCATCGACTCTCTCGTGGCAGTCATCCTGGTGCAGACCGCCTTCGGGATATCCGGGAACACTCTGATCTTGCGTGGCTTCTTCCTGTCGATCCCGATTGAATTGCAGGATGCCGCTTCGATCGACGGCTGTTCCGACTTTGGCTTCTTCTGGCGCATCCTGCTCCCACTGGCGCGCCCTGCCCTTGCGGCGGTGGGGGCGCTGACCATGATCGTCAGCTGGAACGATCTGCTCACCCCACTGGTACTTCTAAACAATGACAAACTCTGGACCCTGCCGCTCGGCACCATGCAGTTCCAGGGGCAGTACAGCTCCGATCTGGCGCTTACGGCGGCTTTTATCACCTTGTCGGCGTTGCCGGCGATTATTTTTTACATATTTGCTGAAAGACAGATCGTAGCGGGTTTGACGGCTGGGGCGCTCAAGGGCTGAAGTCATGCAGAAAAGATTTCGCAACCCGATTCTGCCAGGTTGTTATCCAGATCCATCCATTTGCCGGGTGAGCGACGACTATTACCTCGTCACCTCGACGTTCGAATATTTCCCCGGGCTTCCGATCTTTCACAGCAGGGACTTAATTCACTGGCGGCAGATTGGGCACGTACTCGATCGTGCTTCACAACTGCCTCTCGATGAGATCCGCCCTTCCGGCGGCTTGTACGCGCCGACCATCCGCCATTCGCAGGGTGTCTTTTATGTGATCAATACGCTGGTGGATGGAAAAATAAAATCCGGTAACTTCATCGTCACCGCAACCGATCCTGCCGGACCGTGGTCCGAACCCTGCTGGCTGGATTCTCTTGCAGGCTATGACCCGTCTCTGTTCTTCGATGAGGATGGCCGTGCCTGGATCACCGGGAATCGCCTGCATGAAGCGGGATATTACACCGGACATACCGAGATATTTCTTCAAGAGCTCGATATCCAAAATATGAAATTGATTGGTGAAGAATCCATCCTCTGGGATGGGGCTTTGAAAGGCGCGGTATGGGCAGAAGCGCCGCATATTTACCACATCGGCGAATACTACTACCTGCTGATCGCTGAGGGCGGTACCGACTATCATCACGCCGTAACCGTTGCCCGAAGCAGGGGAATAACAGGTCCCTATGAAGCGAATCGGGGCAACCCAATTCTGACCCACCGCCATCTGGGCCTGGCCCATCCAATTGTTGGGACCGGACATGCCGATCTCGTTCAGACTCAAAACGAGGAATGGTGGATGGTTTTATTGGCCATGCGGCCCTATGGCGGATATTTCTATAATCTTGGCCGCGAAACATTTTTGGTTCCAGTGCACTGGGAAGACGGCTGGCCGATCGTCAGTCCGGGAACGGGACGGGTTGAATTTACCTACCCAATACCAGATTTGCCTGAAGAGGCCTGGCCTGCCGAACCGGGTCGTGACGATTTCGATGCATCCTCCCTCGCTCATTGCTGGTGTTTCCTGCGCACGCCTCGCGAAGCTTTTTGGAGTTTGACCGAGCGCCCCGGCTATTTGCGGTTGAGATTACGCCCGGAGCGATTGTCAGAGCAGGCCAATCCCAGTTTTGTTGGAAGAAGGCAGCAGCACGTTCATTTTGAAGTACAGACTGCATTCGAATTCAGCCCGCAAAATGAGAATGAAGCTGCGGGACTTGTACTGAATCAGAACATCGATTTCCACTACCTGTTTGTCGTCACCAGGGATAAAAAACCTGTTATTCGGTTGATCCGGCGTGGGCTGGGTAGGGAGGAAATGATTGCCCAGCAACCAATCGATCCTCCGCTTGTCCATCTAAAGATCGAAGCGCATGAACAGGACTATAGCTTTCACTTTTCCAATCGGTCGCACGAATGGCAGTTGCTTGCCAGGAATGTGGATGGTCGCATCCTGAGCACCCCGATGGCGGGTGGCTTTGTGGGCGCATTCATTGGCATGTATGCGAGTAGCAATGGTCAATCCAGCCTGAAT
>JBLNAU010000497.1:0-4394 GCA_050259515.1 Syntrophothermus sp. | reverse complement strand
ACTTTAAAAGCAGCAACATCGGCCGGCAGAAGTAGATTGGCAGCCGGGTAGGGAGGCGGGGGCGTCGCCGTCGCAGTCGGGCCGGGAGTGGCGAATCGCTCGCAGAGCGGAATGATGATCGTGGACCCGATAAAGACGTTATCCGAGGAAAGTCCGTTATAGAACTTGATGGCATCCTGCGGGACATTGTAGTTGGCGGCGATGATCCCCAGCGTATCGTTTGCCTGGACGGTGTACTGTACCTTCTCGCAGGCATTGGCGGTCTGCGTGGCCTGATTGGGAATGTCGGTGGGAGGAGGTGCAGGCGTGGCTGTAGGATAAGGGATCTTAAGGACATTCCCCGGCGCGATCAGGCAGCTCGCCGGCAGATTGTTCGCTACAACGATACTTTGCACGGAAATACTAAAAGAGGCCGCGATGCCACCGCAGGTATCCCCTGTCCGGACGGTGTAATCAAAAGGCGGCAGTGGGGTTTCGGATGGTATATCGGTCGGAGGCATGGTTTCCGTGGCCGTCACGGTGATCGTGGGTGTCACGGTAGGCGTACCTGCATCGGTGGGCTGGGCGATGGTTGCCCCGGTGGCTCCCGAGCTGAGGATGAGGTATACGATCAGGGCGCCAATCAACAGGACAGCGGTCAGAGCACCAAGCGCCATCGGCAGGCTGAGGGTGATTTCGGGCATCCGGGTGGCGCCCATGCCCTCCGTTTTTGATTTTGTAGCGGCTTTTGCGGTCAGCTCGGTGCCGCACACCAGACAGCGTGCAGCATTTTCACTGAGCCGCGTACCGCAAGTTGGACAAATCTGGGATTTTTGGGATGAAGGTTCTAGAGACATACCGGCGGAGATTATACCATCGAACAAATCCCGGGATTTCGGATAGCAACGCGCCGTATACCACTCGTACCGCAACCTGGTTAAGTCGTAGGGTATCGTCTCCTTTCAGGCAGACTTAGGGTTCCGGCGCGCCGCATCCATCTACGCCTTGACCGGTTTCCCCGCCTGCAGGGACTCAGCCCTGGCCGCGTAGTCACTGTACCCGCCGATTGTCTCGGTGATGGACCCGTTTTCAAGGGCAAAGACGCGTTGGACGGTCCGGTCCAGAAAGTACCGGTCGTGGGAGATCACCAGGACGGTTCCATTGAAATCGTTCAGCGCGTTCTCCAGTACTTCCGCAGAGGCAATATCCAGGTTGTTGGTTGGCTCGTCGAGCAGCAGGAAGTTCGCTCCCGAAAGGACGAGCAGGGCAAGCTGGAGCCGGCTCCGCTCCCCGCCGGAAAGTGACCCGATCCGCTGGGTGGCCTGCTGGTAGGTGAACAGATAACGAATGAGCAGCGAGACCGCATTCGACTCGCTCATATTGCCGGCCAAGCGCACCGCGTCCATAACGGTCTGGTTGAAATCCAGCGTCTCATGCTCCTGGGCATAGTACCCCACCTTGACGCTCGGGCCGATCTTGATCTCTCCACGGGTGGGCTGTTCGCGCCCGAGGATCAACCGTAGCAATACGGATTTGCCCGCGCCGTTGGGGCCGATCAACCCCACGCGTTCTCCGTGCCGGATAAGGAAATTGAGATCCTCCAGAATACTGCGATGTGAAAAGGATTTGGTTACATTCACAAATTCCAGCACCTGGTTCGAGCCGCGCCAGCCGTTGAGCTCCAGCCCCATCTTGCGGCGCTCAAGCACGGGACGGTCGATCTTTTCGATCCGCTCGATGCGCGCTTCCATGGCATGCATGCGGCTGGCGAATTTATCGTTGAGGATCACCCACTGCTTGTAGCGCTTCAACGCCATCTCCAGGCGGGCGACCTCACGCTGCTGGATCTGATACAGCTCCTCCTGGCGAGCCAGCCGCTCCTCCTTGTCCACGATGTATTCAGTGTAATTGCCGATGAAAGTGGAGATCCGGCCGTCCTCGATTTCAGCGATATGAGTGACGCAGGCATCCAGCAGATAGCGGTCGTGGGAAACGATCACCACCGCGCCGGGATAGTCCACGATCAGTTTTTCAAGATAGGCCTTGCCCGGCATATCCAGGTGGTTATCCGGCTCGTCGAGCAGCAGCACAGAGGGACGTGCCAGCAGCAGCTGTGCGAGCCCGATCAGTTTCTTCTGTCCGCCGCTCAAGGCTTGGATGGGTTTGTCAAAATCCGACTCCGGTAATCCCAGTCCTCGCAGCAGCTCACGGACGCGCGAAGCGTAATTCGATCCCCCCAACGATTCGAATTCCTCCAGCAGCCTGTGTTGCGCGTCCAGGACGCGTTCCAATGCTTTGGGATTGTTGTACACGTCCGGCTCACCGAGCCGCGACTCGACGCGCTGGAGCTCCGCTTCAACCTCCATCAGGCGCGGATTCCCTTCCAGGGCCAGGGAAATGGCCGTCCGCTGGGGATCGAATTCAGGGTGTTGTGGCAGGTAGCCGAGGCTGACATTCCTGGCCCGGATCACACTTCCACCCTTCTCCGGGCTATGCTCGCCGATCATCAGCTTGAACAGCGACGATTTGCCGGCTCCATTCGGACCGATCAGACCGATCTTTTGATCGTGCTGGACCTCCCAGCTCAGGTCACGAAAGATCGTGTGGGCGCCGAGGATCAGGGTGGCATTTGAAACATGAATTGAGATCATAAGTACTCCAAAATTTTATCTTACATTCGAGCGGACTTAAACAAAAACGCCGTGGGGCTGGAGCGCCACGGCGGGAAGGGACAGAGCACAAAAGGAACTATCTTCGGGCAACAGGCGCGTGAATAGAAATCCCCTCGTAGATAAATCCACGCAGACCTACACAAATAAAGCTGTTGCCATTTCGTTCGTATCTCATAACGGCCGGATTATAACACAGGCCCTGGATGGTTTTATAATTAAGACAGCTTTTATCGTCTTTTAAAGAGGAGTGATTATGCAGCCTGGCAAATACACTGAAAAATATGGGTCCATATTGATCGTCATATTCTTGATAATCTGGGTCACCAGCTGCATGCCGGTCACCCCGGCAGCGCCTTCCGTTCCAACCGTTGTGCCGGCGGATGCTTCCTCTCTTGCCAAACTGGGAAGCACCCAGGTTTCCCCCGAGGATCGTGCGGTCATGGTATATGTTCCGGCTGGTGAATTCCCCATGGGAAGTGTGCATGGACTCACCGACGAGCAGCCTGTTCACACCGTCTACCTGGATGCCTTCTGGCTCGACCGCACGGAGGTGACCAACGCGATGTATCGCAGGTGTGTGGAGGCAGGCAAGTGTAAACTGCCCGATAATCTGATCTACTACAACGATCCGCTCTTTGCAGACCACCCGGTGGCCTTTGTCTCCTGGTCGAATGCCGTGGATTATTGTTCCTTCGTGGATCGCCGCCTTCCCACCGAAGCGGAATGGGAAAAGGCCGCCATCTGGGACCCGGTGAACAATAAAAAGCTGGTCTATCCCTGGGGCGATACCTACGATTGCAAGAAGGCCAACTTTGACGATGAGACCAAGCTGGATTTTTCCCTGATGCAGGATGGGAGCGTGCACTGCGACGGCTACGATCTGACCGCGCCTGTCGGAAGATTTCCCCAGGGCGCAAGCCCATACGGCGCGCTGGACATGGCTGGAAACGTGTGGGAATGGGTGCACGATGCGTTCCTGGAGGTCGATCCGCTCACGGCCACGATCGTAAACTATTATGCGACCTCGCCCAAGGACAATCCCCAGGGGATCGATCCTTCCACCAGCGAATACCGGGTCATGCGCGGCGGTTCCTGGAACTGGACGTTTGGGTACGGCCGCTCTGCATACCGCCTGTGGTACGGAAAGGATGACCGGTATGACGCAGTTGGGTTTCGGTGTGCTGTATCTGAGTAATTTTTTATTTACTGCCCTTCCACAAACATCTGCTCTCTGATAGAATACTCTCCGCACGCCGAACGATTTGTTTTTGATTAAAAAAACCCTCGGCCTCCCCGTCGGGGGTTTTTGTGTGTATAACATTTTGTCATTGCGAGGCGCGTAGGTTGCGACGACCCTGGCATCGCCCGCTAGGGCAGGTGAGCAATCTCCTGGCTCAAGAGAAAACTTGTTTAGAGAGCATCTTGAGAATCACGAGATTGCTTCGCGAAGAACGCTGACAATGATATTTGAAACTAGGTGTTAGAAATGCTTACTGAAAGAACTGATCTCCGAAATATCGCCATCATCGCCCATGTCGACCACGGCAAGACCACCCTGGTGGATGGCTTGCTGCGCCAGTCGCATACCTTCCGTGAAAACCAGCAGGTTGCCGAGCGGGTGATGGATTCAAACGACCTCGAGCGTGAGCGAGGCATTACCATTCTCGCCAAAAATACGGCCATCACGCTCAATGATCCCACCACCGGGCAGCCGATCAAGATCAACATTGTCGACACCCCGGG
>JBLNAU010000496.1:0-6103 GCA_050259515.1 Syntrophothermus sp. | reverse complement strand
AAATCGGGTGGAACCGCGTGAAGTAAATTCTCGCCCCGTGTCTGGGCGAGTTTTGTTTTAAGCCTTAGTGCACCTTAGTGTACTTCGTGGTTAGCCGTTTCTCCAGGCTCGCGCCAACTTTAGAAGCGGCAAACAACTGCAACATAGAAAGGAAGCGAAAATGTCACAAGTTCAACAGGAAAAATATGAGGAGTCCCACCTCTATAAAATCCGCCACTCAGCTGCCCACGTCATGGCGCAGGCCGTTCTGGAAATGTTCCCGGAGGCCAAATACACGATCGGTCCCCCAGTCGAGAACGGTTTTTACTATGATTTCGACCTGCCGCGCAACCTGACGCCCGAGGATCTCCAGCAGATCGAAAAGCGGATGCGCCAGATCGTCCAGGGCAAGCACGAGTTCAAAAAGAGAGTGCTCTCCGCCGAGGAAGCCAAGCAAATCTTTGCAGAGCAACCCTACAAACTGGAATTGATCGAGGGCCTCGAAAAAGGCGGCCTCGACGAATATGGCAATCCGCTGAAGGAGAAGCCTGAGATATCCATCTACCAGCACGATACCTTCACGGATCTGTGCCGTGGGCCCCATGTGGAAAGCACGAAGGAGATCAAGCAGGATTCCTTCAAGCTGATGTCGGTGGCCGGAGCCTACTGGCGCGGGGACGAGAACAACAAAATGCTGCAGCGCATCTACGGCACGGCCTGGGAGAACGCCCAGCAGTTGAAGGATTATCTCTGGCAGCTCGAGGAGGCCAAGAAGCGCGACCACCGCAAGCTTGGCAAGGAGCTGGAGATCTTCATGTTCGACGATGAAGTGGGACCGGGACTGCCGCTCTGGCTGCCCAACGGCGGCGTGATGATCGAAGAGCTGGAAAAGCTTGCCAAGGAAATGGAAGAGCAGGCCGGCTATCTGCGGGTCCGCACGCCGAACTTGACGAAGGAGGACCTGTTCCTGCGCTCGGGACATTTGCCCTATTATGCGGAGAGCATGTACCCGCCCATGGAGCTGGAGGGCGTGAAATATTACGTCAAGCCGATGAACTGCCCGTTCCACCACAAGATCTTCGGCTCCAAGGGCCGCTCGTATCGCGACCTCCCCATTCGTCTCGCGGAATACGGGACGTGCTATCGCTACGAAAAATCGGGCGAGCTGTTCGGCCTGATGCGCGTCCGCTCGATGCAGATGAACGATGCTCACATCTATGTGTCCGAGGAACAGTTCGAGCAGGAATTCATGGGCGTGGTCGACCTGTATCGTAAATACTTCGATCTGTTCGGCATCGAGAAATTCGTCATGCGCCTGTCGCTGCACGGCAAGGCAGGTCTTGGCAAGAAGTATGTGGATAATGAGCGCCTGTGGCTCAAGACGGAAGAGATGGTCCGCAGCGCCATGAATAACGGCGGCGTGCCGTACGTGGAGGCCGAGGACGAAGCCGCGTTCTATGGTCCGAAGATCGACGTCCAGATCTGGTCCGCCATCGGGCGCGAGTTCTCGCTCGCCACGAACCAGGTGGACTTTGCCGTCCCTGAGCGTTTTGACCTGAAGTTCACGAATCGCGAAGGAAATGAAGAAGTTCCACTATGCATCCACCGCGCGCCGCTCAGCACGCACGAGCGCATGGTCGGATTCCTGATCGAGCATTACGCCGGCAACTTCCCGGTCTGGCTCTCTCCCGAGCAGGTACGCGTCATCCCGATCACGGACGCGCAGAACGAATACGGCCTGAGTCTCGTCAAACAGCTGCGCGAGAGCGGCATTCGGGCCCACGCCGATATTAGCGCCCAGCGGATGAACGCCAAGATCCGCCAGGCACAATTGATGAAGGTGCCGTACATGCTCGTGGTTGGTGAGAATGAAATGAACGCAGGACAGGTTTCTCTCCGTGTCCGGGATGGAAGCCAGCAGAATAATATTCCGCTGGGCGACTTCCTGGCGCGCGCCAAGGACCGTATTGCACGGAGAGCACCCGAACTGTAGAAAGAAGCAAGAATGCCAGAGCAAGTGAAGGAAAAGTACGAGGAATCTCATCTCTATCGAATCCGCCATTCGGCCGCACATGTCATGGCGCAGGCGGTCCTTGAGCTGTTCCCGGAGGGCAAGTTTACAATCGGCCCACCCGTCGAGAATGGCTTTTACTACGACTTTGATCTGCCGCGTCCCCTCACGCCCGAGGACCTGGAACAGATCGAAAAGCGGATGCGGCAGATCGTCCAGGGTAAATACGATTTCAAAAAGACCGTTGTTTCTGCTGATGAAGCCAAGAAGATCTTTGCCGACCAGCCCTACAAGCTGGAACTGATCGAAGGCCTGGAAAAAGGCGGTCTCGACGAATACGGGGATCCGCTGGACGAAAAGCCTGAGATCTCGATCTACCAGCAGGACACTTTTGTCGACCTGTGCCGCGGACCGCACGTGCAGAACACCAAGGAGATCAAACCGGACGCCTTCAAGCTGATGTCGGTTGCCGGTGCCTATTGGCGCGGCGATGAGAACAACAAAATGCTGCAGCGCATCTACGGCACGGCCTGGGAAAAGGCCGACGATCTCAAGCAGTATCTGTGGAAGCTGGAGGAAGCCAAAAAGCGCGATCACCGCAAGCTTGGCAAGGAGCTTGATCTCTTCAGTGTGTCCGAGGATGTCGGACCCGGTTTGATTCTCTGGCATCCCAAGGGAGCCATGATCCGTGTGCTGGTCGAGGACTTCAGCCGCAATGCCCACTTGCAGAATGGTTATGAATGGGTGTTCTCGCCACACATCGGGCGCTCGTACTTATGGGAGACATCCGGACACCTGGGCTTTTATAAAGAGAACATGTATTCGCCCATGGACATCGAAGGGGAGGATTATTACGCCAAGCCGATGAACTGTCCCTTCCACATTGAGATCTTCAAGAGCCATCTTCGATCCTACCGTGACCTGCCAAAGCGATACGCGGAGTATGGCACCGTCTACCGCTACGAACGGAGCGGCGTGCTTCACGGCCTGACCCGCGTGCGCGGCTTCACCCAGGACGATGCTCACATCTTCTGCCGCCCCGACCAGGTGGAGGAGGAGATCAGCCGCGCTCTCGAGTTTTCCCTGTATGTATTGCGCTCGATGGGGCTGACCGATTTCAAGGCCTATCTTTCCACTCGGCCCGAAAAATATGTCGGTGACCCGGCCGACTGGGAGATGGCGACCGAGGCTTTGCGACGGGCGATCGAGACTCATGGGCTGTCATATGAAGTCGATGAAGGCGGCGGCGCGTTCTATGGTCCCAAGATCGATCTGAAGGTGCTGGATGCCCTGGGGCGGGAATGGCAGCTCTCCACGGTCCAGTTCGACTTCAACCTGCCGGAGCGCTTTGGACTGGAATACATCGGCGAGGATGGGCAGCCGCATCGTCCCTATATGGTCCACCGCGCTTTGCTCGGCAGCATGGAGCGCTTCTTCGGCGTCCTGATCGAGCACTTTGGCGGGGCCTTTCCGGTCTGGATGGCTCCCGTGCAGGTGACAGTCATCCCGATCGCGGACCGCCATCTTGAATATGCCCGCGACGTTGCTCAAAAGCTCCGCGCCGAGGGCATGCGCGTGGAACTGGACGAGCGCCCTGAACGGATGAACGCCAAGATCCGAGATGCCCAGAAGCAGAAGGTGCCGTACATGCTTGTTCTGGGCGATAATGAGATGAACAATGGACAGATATCGCTGCGGGGGCGGGATGGAAGCCAGCAGAATAACATTTCAGTAGAGGAGTTCGCTGCTCGAGTGAAAGACAAGGTTGCTAGAAGAACAACAGAGTTGTAAACAGACGGACAATAGGATAGAGGAGAACATATCATTCTCCTCTATCTTTATTTCTGAAGAATTATCTACTTTGAGATGTCCAGGTCAGCGTCCAGGGCCCGATTGGGCTATCAACATTCGTATGCACCGTAAAAGTCAGTGGGCCAGTAGGTAGTTCATCCTTGAAGATTAGAGTCTCTGAAAAATCAGTATAGCCATCGCGATCATGGAAACGCTCATATAATCCCTGCGCAACACGATTTTCCAACTGCAAATCCAGGAAGACTTTTTCGCGCGAGAGCGGAGAGTGTAACTCGATGGTGTACCCATGCTCTACGCGAACGATCTTCTTAACTTGAAAAGAATAATCTCCTACCTTTACAGTTCGATTCAGAGTCCAACTTTGTCCGATTACGGGGTCTGTTCCTACATCTATCTGGAAGCTAAAAGAATCATCAAGAATCGTGCTAACTTCCGGAAGAGTAATGGAGATTGGCGCTTCAAACGGCTTTCGGACTTCCAGAGCCCAATAGATTATGTTTGGCCAATCCGATGGCGGCATCAAGTCTGGGCGGAAAGAAAAAGAGACGGGCTTGCCCATGCGATCGGTCACATGAAATTCATAAGGAATGGATTGTGGTGCCGCACTCATGAAGGATCCCGGCAAGTCACCGACATCGGTGAAATTCCCGATCAACAAGTATGAATTATCCAGCACGATAACTCTCTCCAAATACAAACCCGACCGATTTGGTACGGGCGTGAGTGCCAGGTGCAACGTTTCGTTTGGACCAGTAGGAATGACTGCTTCAGAGGGCGGTGGTGTGGTAGCAAATTTTGGAGTCGAGGCTACAAAGGTCGCACCCACTTCAAGAGCAGGCATCACATATCCTTCTGGAGCAGAAGATAGATGAAGTGGAATCTGCCAGTTCTCAGGTCCCTTACCTTTCGGCAGAATGCAGGGAAGTGTGAATATGACTCGATCTACATTTGTTGGGACGGGGGGATAATAGATCGTCGTTTCGAATCTCAGTGATGATCCCAGATCTCCCCCTATAAGACCTTCCCCTCCACTTAAAAAATGTAATAAGGAATCATCAGGGAGCTTTAAGAATGGCAATGCATCACACCTTGCAGGGCCATTGGTAGCCGGCAAAAGCCCATCCACGCGATATGTCACAAATGTACGGTCTGCATCTGTGACCATTTGCCGGATGGTCACCGTTATGCCTGACTGTTTGACTTTTACCGGTTTAGCCAGCATACGTACCGGCACAGTTTGGTTCACGAGCCCCACCCCTGGAATATAGCCGGTTACTTTTCCAATGGCATACACCACGCCGCTGAGGAAGGCCAGGGCCAGGAATACAAGACCCAATGCCAGTGCCGGGCGTGTACGAACGGTCTGCATTAAATTCCTCTTCTTCATGTGTGCTGCGATTTGAGGCCAGAGGTTGATGTCTTCCGGGACGTTGCGCTGAGCGATGGATTCGAGCACATCCTTCATCCGATTGTCTTTCATTCCTCGCTCCTTTCCACGAGCAGGGTTCGCAAACGCTCCCGTGCTGCGTTGAGCAGCCATTTGATCGTTCCGGCAGCAGCCCCCGAATCTGCTGCCATTTCTTTTTCACTCATTTCGAGATAATATCTTTGGACGATGACGGCCCTCTGCCGCGGCGACAATTTCTGCATGGCGTCCCAGACCCTGTTCTGTATTTCGATGAACTCAACCTGCTCTTCCACCGACGCTATGGTTGAAATGAGCTCTGCAAACAGGGTTTCATCTACATCACACCCCATTTCAACCTGCCGCGCCGACCGTTGCATTGTCTTGATGGAGGCGTTGACCACATTCCGCAGGAACCAGGGCTCAAACGGGCGATTTTCTTCAAATGTCTTTATGGATCGGTAGACCCTGACAAAAGATTCCTGCACGATTTCCTCTGCCATTCCAAGGTCACGGGTGATGAGATAGGCTACACGTACAGCTTTCAACTGGAATTGATTGACCAGGAACTCCAATCCATGAATATCGCCCTGCTTTAGTCGATGAATGGCTTCTTTTTCGTCCATGAGTACCCAATAGATATATCCCATCATACCGGAAAAGGTTGGGTGGGGTTATACTTATGGAGAAAGCTCCATTTTGTTGACGATTCGCCCGCCTTCATGGTATTATCTGTCCGCTAAAAAACCAGCCAAAGGCTGGTCAACTGTTTGAATTAGGAGAAACTTATCAGCACTTCAGAATTTCGAGTTAACGAGGGCATCCGCGTCGCGGAAGTTCGTCTGATTGGACCAGATGGCGGAAATGTCGGTGTCGTGCCGATCCGCCAGGCTCTG
>JBLNAU010000495.1:0-7213 GCA_050259515.1 Syntrophothermus sp. | reverse complement strand
CAAACTCGGCCAGGGACAGCTCGGGCAGCCGCCCCGTCTGGCGGTCGCGCAGTACATGGATGAGACGAAAGGCAATATAGGAGAAGCCCAGCCAGCGCAGGTCGGTGGCCAGGGCCCGGTCGGTGGAACGGTTTTCCAGCGCTCGAAAAAAAATACTGGCCTGTTGGGAAAGCGCGGGGGTTTTTAAGAGTACCAAAACGATGATCAAGAGGCCAATGACGATGGAAATGGTCTGGGACTGCAGATGGCGCGAAGCCTGGAAAAATAAAAAGAGCGCGGCTGACAGAAGCAGGTTAAAGATCAAAAATTGAATGAACGGCGGCGGAGTCGTGGCAGTAAGGATTGGAGCAGGAAGGAAGTAGCGGGAAAGACTGATGAGAGTTGCTGCAGCGAGGATAAGAAGCAGAGCATATCTATTTTGACGTTCCCGCCATGCATCTGTCCTCGAGGTGACAAGCCAGGTCAGAACGACAAAGGCGAGCGTCAGAGAGGGCAGCCAGAAGTCAAACGAGCGCAGCGGGAGGGCAGGCTGGAACCAGTAAACAGCCAGAACGCTCAACAGGAGCAGGATAAACGTTCGCCACGCGCCGCGCGCCAGCGTCCCAACCAGCAGCGCGGCTGTCACGGAGACGGCAATTTCGACCAGTCCCATTAAAAGCCCTGATAGATCCAGATGGGACTGTCATTCGTCGTAAAGACGATCAGGGCCACCACGATCAGAAAAAGAACCAGCGCCCAAACGTTCTCGGGCGCTGTGATGGCTTTCCAGAATTTGATCAGCGGGTCCCGCATACCAGCCAATCACCGCCATCCTGCACGACCTGGTAGGTCCGTACAGAAAGGTCCAGTTCCTGGTCTTCGTTGTTATAGGTGGCAACGATCTTGCCGGTGCATTTCACGAGCGCGGTATCGCCATCGGTGCCGGTCTGCTCGCACGCCGCGCCCTCAAGGCGGGGTGTGACTGCCTGGAAGGAGTCCAGCTCGATCAGCGCATCTTCCTCCCAGTCACCACAAACGAGGGTAGGCAGGCGGTTTGCATCCTTGGCAACCAGGGCATTCAGGTAGGCTTCAACTGCTTTTGCGGGAGCGTTGCTGTCGCTATTGTCTGATGCACATGCTGAAAGGAATAGGATGGTCATTATGAGGGTCAGAAACGTCAGGGCATACTTGCGCACGAAAGCCTCCAGTGGAATGAATCCGAGCGGAGATTATATTCGCAGCAAATTGATTACGCAAGCAGGGATAAAAACACCCCAGGTACTCACGCCTGGGGTGCTGCCTGGATTCCATTAAATTTCTAACGACATTCCGCACTGCCGCTATCTGTAAAGGTTGAACCTGCCACCGGGACGAACTGCCAGTCATAGCTGTTGGCGCGCAGGGTAAACTTTAAGACCCCATATGTCGAATCGTTGCGAACCTGGCTGGTGGGTAGAGGAGAACCAAATGGGGAAAGACCCTGGCCTCCCGTGCCGACGACAAACTCACGCATCCCCGTTGGATCGGCCAGCCCTTCAGCATCCATGGGCATAAAGCGCTCATAGTTCTGTTCATTCCCGTTGACCACCACGTCGGCACCGGCATCGTAAAGGATCTTCCAAAGCGTTTGCAATCGCTGGTTGTTGCCAGACGTGGCCCCCGAGGACCAGCGCGGTCGATGCCAGAATGCCAGTACACATTTGCTTGGATTCAGGGTCAGATCCAGCTTCAGCCATATTGCCTGATTGCTTTCCTCTTCAACCCCGATCTCGGAGTTCAATCCATAGATGCGCCAGTTGCCAAGGTTATAGGCGTAATACTGCGAGATGTTATTAAAGTATTGGTAATAGGCCTTTGAGTCGCCCACTTGATATTCGTTATCACCGGGCACAGGATTGGTCTTGTCCTTATGCCGGCCCCAGGTGGGCTGATAGCAGTTCATGAACTCGCTGTATGTATTGTTCAGGCCAATGTTGTTCCCTGTTGTAAAAATGGCACCCGGAATGACATCCAACAGCTGGGCTGTCAGCTCATCGTTATCACTTTCACACGTGGCGATGTTGCCTGCCCCCACAAAGGTGACATCCCCAGCCGCCAGGGTGGGCGTGGGACCGGGAGCGACCTGGGACACAAACGTGACCTCGAGCTGAGGTGGAAAGTCGGTCTCCCGGGACGCAAATGTGATTGCGTCCCCGCTATCGGCATCGAGGACAAAGGTGATGGATCCATTCCCTGTGACTGCATGAGTCACATCGTATTCCGCCCAGGTTTCGGGATCGATCTTTTCCCGGTTATCCATGTCTTCAAAGCTGTGACGGGGACGGTTGTTCCAGGTGAGTTCATCCTCCCCCCAGGATGCGTCCGTGGCGCCAACGGCCGGCCCATTCTGGGATCCATTTTTTCTCGTATATACGCGCAGGCGCGCATTCTGAACCGGCCCGGTGATCTCCGTAAGTGCAAAATGGATATAAGCCTCGGCCGCATCCGTGCCGCTATCCACTTGCAGCTCCGTTTCATTCCCATAATTGGTATCCGGACTCGACTGCTTCACAGACGCGTCGGCATCGGGCAGGAAAGTGAGTGAAACGGGGGTTTGTGTTCCGGAAGGTTGCGCTGAGGTGGGGACCGGGCTTGACGTTTCTGCGCCGGTCGGGCTATTTCCGCTTTCGGTGGAGGGCAGTGTCGGGGCGCTCGTTGGATTTCCCGACGATACATTCTCCGCTGTCTGGGTGGCTTGAATATCGAGGGGGTTGGATGTGTCGATCCGTTGGACGCAGCCCGTCATCATCAGGATGACAAGGATCAAAAATAAATTCCCGCCAGCATGGGGCAACCCCATTGGTTTTCGGCCTTTGACTTGTTTTAAAATGCTCATACTTTCCTCTGGTATCGGAATCCTACCGCTAGTTTCATGTATGGTTCAAGATTTACATGAATTTGTAAGCTTACAGTTTAATACCTGGTAAAACAGTTTTCTGTATCTCAGCCGCGTACGAAATAAATGATGGAAATCACTACGCCGATGGTGACCACCGTCCAGCGCAAGGTGGAGGGCTTGATCCGTCCGGCCAGTCGTCCCCCCAGAACCCCGCCGATCAGCGCGCCAACTGCCATCACGATCGCAACCGGCCAAAGCACCTTGCCCGAAAAGATGAAAAAAATCGCTGCGGCCACGTTGACACTGAAAGCGACCGCCTGCTTCAAGGCGTTCAACCGTGTCAGGGAGTCGTTCAGGGTAAGTCCCAGGGCCGACAACACGATCACGCTCAAGCCCGCACCGAAATAGCCTCCATAGATGGATGCCAGCCCCACCGGAGCCCAGGAGATTTTTTCGAGCCGGTCACCATGGCTCTCTCCCATCCGGCGGTTCAGCCAGGCTCGGACAGGATCCTGGATCGCAAGAAGAACCGAAGCCAGCAGGATCAGGTACGGGACGAGCTCCTTGAACAATTTCTCACCGGTCTGCAAAAGCAGATATCCTCCAATGATCCCGCCCACGATACTGGCGGGGATCACCAGCCACAACCTGCTCTTCTGTGTCTGAAGGTCATTCCACTGGGCAAGTGTTCCCCCGAAGTAGCCGGGGCACAGGGCAACCGTGTTGGTGACATTTGCAATCACAGCCGGCACCCCTAAAAATGTCAGCATTGGAAAGGTGATGAGGGTCCCGCCGCCCGCAATCGCATTGACTGCGCCCGCGGCCAGGGCAGCCAGCGCGGCAAGCAGGTAGTCCAGTCCATTGAGCATGTGGATTTCCTTGAGTGGATTTTTTGCAGGGTAAGTATAGCATTTGTTTCCTTACGATCAGGAAGGCTGCCGCCATACACTCAAAACCTGCTTCCTTGACGGCCCATTTTCAAGAGCGTATAATCCTGGCATTCAGGAGTAGTAAGCGTATCGTGACCTGATAGAGAAGGATGCCGGTCGCACAGGTGCCGAAGACGGACCGAGACCGCGGTGGAAGCATCCGCAGGGAAGCAGCGCTGAAGTCGCCTGACGATGGATCTGCCGAAGAAATCCATGGGAGAGTAGAACGGCACGGGATTGCCCGTTACAGCAAAGACCGGTGCTGGCCGGTCACAGAGCGCGTTGAGCAGTCAACGAACTGAGGTGGTACCGCGGAGCAAATGCTTCGTCCTCTCCTGGACGAGGCGTTTTTGTTTTAAGTTGGAGCATCAATGAATGCACATCAAATCAGCCAGTTCGAATATCTTGTTGCCCTGGTGACGATCAAGCAGGTCATTGTTCCAGGCCCGGAGGCATGCTGGAATGCCCCGGGCAGTCGGACTGGGTTGTGCCTATTACACTTTGGGTTTCTTTCATAAATTACAGGAGCAAGAATGACACAGGAATTACCAAAAGCATATGACTTTAGATCCACCGAGCCGCGCATCTATGAGATGTGGGAGCAGGGTGGGTATTTCAAGCCGCATAACGATCCGAACGACCCGGACTTCGATCCCACGGTTGAGCCGTTTGTGATCTCCATCCCGCCGCCGAACGTGACGGGCGAGCTGCACCTCGGTCACGCGCTCACTATGTCGATCGAGGACCTGATGATCCGCTACCACCGCATGAAAGGGATTCCTACGCTGTGGGTTCCGGGCACCGACCATGCCGGTATCGCCACCCAGCTCATGGTGGAGCGGGACCTTCTGAAAACTGAAGAAGTGACGCGCGAAGAGCTTGGACGCGAGGAATTCATCAAGCGTACCTGGGATTGGAAGCATAAATACGGAGCCCGGATCACCAACCAGATCCGTCGCCTGGGCGCCTCCTGCGACTGGTCGCGTGAGCGCTTCACCCTGGATCCCGGGCTGAGCCGCGCGGTACGGGAAGCCTTTGTGCGCCTGTACGAGAAAGGACTTATCTATCGCGGTCCCCGTTTGATCAACTGGTCGCCGGGCCTCAAGACCGCCGTCTCCGATCTGGAAGTGGAATACAGTGAGGAGGAAGCCACCCTGTATTACTTCAAATATCAGTTGAAGGATTCGGATGAATATATTCCCGTGGCAACCATCCGCCCTGAGACCATTCTGGGTGACACCGCGGTGGCCGTCCATCCGGAGGATGAGCGCTATCAAAAATATATCGGTAAGAAGGCCCTGGTGCCGATCCTGAACCGCGAGATCCCTGTGATCGCCGACGAATATGTGAGCATGGAATTCGGCACCGGCGCGCTCAAGATCACGCCTGGCCACGACCCGAATGACTATGCCATCGCCCAGCGCCACAACCTGCCGATCATTTCGATCCTGGATACCGCTGCCAGGATCAATGAGAATGGCGGCCCCTACCAGGGACAGGACCGGTTCGATGCGCGCAAAAACCTGTGGGCCGATATGAAGAGGGCGGGCCTGGTCATCAAAACTGAGCCTTACCTGACCACCATCCCGCGCTCGCAGCGCGGCGGCGAGATCGTCGAGCCAATGATCTCCACCCAGTGGTTTGTGACCATCGAGCCGCTCGCCAAAGCCGCACTGGAAGCGGTACGGGACGGGCGGATCAGGATCGTCCCCGAGCGCTTCGAGAAGACCTACTTCAACTGGCTGGAGAACATCAAGGACTGGTGCATCAGTCGCCAGTTGTGGTGGGGACACCGCATCCCGGTCTGGTACTGCCCGGACGGGCACATGACCGTGGCGCGGGAAGATCCCACGCAGTGCGCGACCTGCGGCTCACACGAGATCCGCCAGGACGAGGATGTGCTGGATACCTGGTTCTCCTCCGGCCTGTGGCCTTTCTCCACCCTGGGTTGGCCGGATGAAACACCCGATTACCAATACTTCTACCCGACCACCTACATGGAAACGGGCTACGACATCCTGTTCTTCTGGGTGGCTCGCATGATCATGATGGGCATGGAGTTTACCGGCCAGGTGCCCTTCCATACTGTTTACCTGCATGGGCTGGTGCGTACCGAGCATGGCCAGAAGATGTCCAAGACCAAAGGGAATGTGGTCGACCCGCTCGAGTTAATGGACGAGTATGGCACGGATGCACTGCGCTTCACCCTGCTGGTGGGTTCAAGCCCCGGTAACGATACAAGCATCAATACCAAGAAAGTGGAGAGTAACCGCAACTTTGCGAATAAGCTGTGGAACACCGGCCGCTTCGTGATCAATGCCATTGATTCTCTCCACGCTTCTCCTCTCCCAGTGGGAGAAGGGCCAGGAGGGAGGGCCTACACCCTGCCCGACTCCTGGATCTGGGCCAAGCTCCAGCAGCTCATCCGTGATGTGGAGCGCCTCTTCGAGAACTTCCAGTACGGCGAAGCGGGCCGGCAGATCTATGAATTCATCTGGAGCGACTTCGCCGACTGGTATGTGGAGATCGCCAAGGAACAGCTGAAGAGCAACGAGACCCAGGCACAGACCGCCGATACACTGGCGCGTGTCTTCGATATTTCCCTGCGCCTGTTGCATCCCTTCATGCCTTTTGTGACCGAGGAGATCTGGGGCCACTTGCGAAATGCTCTGAACGAATCCTCTTTAAAGGGAATAGCCGAAGACTGGCCGGAAGCCTTGATCGCCGCGGAATGGCCCGAGCCGCGCGAGCTCGAAGGCTGGGAGGAATCAAAGATCGCAGATTTCACCCTGATCCAGGAGATCATCCGCTCGATCCGCAACGTGCGTGCCGAGAAGAACGTGGCTCCCAGCAAACGGATTTCCGCCACCATCGCTGCAGGGAACAGCCTGGGACTTTTACAACAGCAATCCAAAGTCATTGCCCAGCTGGCTGGCTTGAACGAAGCAGAGCTGACCCTCAGCGACTCGCTTCCTGAAAAGCCCAGGGAGGCGGCTGCCCTGGTCGTGGGTGCTGCTGAGATTTACCTGCCTCTTACCGGAATGGTTGATCTTGCCGGGGAGAGAAGCCGCCTGGAAAAAGAGCTCAAAGATGCCCGGTCGCAGGTTGAGCGTCTCGAAAAGCTGCTTGCCGGCGATTTCGCCACCAAGGCGCCTCCAGCCCTCGTCCAGAAGGAGCGTGAGAAACTGGAAGCCTACAGAAAAACTGCTGAAAAGATCGAAGCGCAGTTGGAATAACCGGTGTGGCGGATAGCCGATTCGCTCTGGTGATTGGTTGATAGAAACCGGAAGCCTCAGGAGAGAAACTGAGGCTTCCGGTCTATTAAATTAAGAGTGGAGGTCAACATGCCAGATGAAAACATGCTGCAAAAACGCGTACGCCTTCTGCTCCTCTTTTTTATGCTCGCCCTCCTGCTGAGCGGCCTGAC
>JBLNAU010000494.1:0-4775 GCA_050259515.1 Syntrophothermus sp. | reverse complement strand
TTCTGAACGACGAATTTTTGAGCGAGGTCCGTTCCCTGATCAAATAAGGAAAGAATCAATATTGATCCAGAATAAAAAAACGGGCATTATTCGATCATCAAACCATATCCAAGAGGTTTTCGTATCGAGATCAAAAATGCAAAAAGGTAGATCCACAGGGATCAATGCCGCACTCATCTCTGCACTCTTTCTAGGTTTCGCTCCCGTCTTCGGCAAAGCCGCGATGGGAGCCGGCAAATTTTCCCCGTATGCAGTCGTGGCATTGCGCACAGGCATGGCGGCCTTGCTGCTACTCCTGATCATGTTCGTCTGGAAGCGCAAATTTCTCTATATCTACCCGGCAGGATTGCTCGGCTGCATGATGGCCGGAGCAGTCAACGGGATCGGATCCATTTTTTATTACATCGGCCTGAGCAAACTCAATGCGAGCCTGGCCCAAATGCTGTATTCCCTGTACCCGTTCTTCCTGGTATTCTGGCTCCTTTTGGACAAGCAAACTCCTTCGCGGCTGACCCTCTTTCGTATCATTATTGCCATACTGTCCGTTTTTTTGCTTACCCGGGCCGCGGCCGGGAATATCGATATGTGGGGAGTACTATGCATGTTGATCGGGTCAGCAATGTATGCACTCCATCTTCCCATCAATCAGCGCGTTCTATATGATGTGCCCGCTCCTACCGTGACGGTATACACCCTGCTCGCCATGAGCTGTATCGTGGTTCCTGTCTATTTTATCTTTGACCATTCATGGCCCACCGGTTATGCACCCTGGCTGCCTGTCCTGGGTCTTACCATGGTAACCTTTTTCTCCAGGCTGTTGCTCTTTCTGGGTGTCAAGCACATCGGTGGAATGCAGACAGCCCTTCTGGGTTTGGGCGAACTGCTGATCGCCATCGTATTCAGCCACCTTTTACTTGGTGAAAGCCTCACGCCGCTGCAATGGATGGGGACGATCGGCCTGGGCGTGAGTCTGCTGCTTGTCTGGTATGAGAAGTCGCCCTCGCATCCAGTACACACCCACGGAATATTGAGCTGGATCCAGCCGCCTGATTATCCGTCTGATTTTTAGAAGAGTAACCACTGACATTTTATAATCGACGACAAAGTGGGATTGAAAACGCCAAACAAATGATCTCCATCACTACCTGAACTGTTGTAAGTTGTGTACACTGAAATTATGCAATTCAGAAGAACCCCCTCCATAACAGCTGAAAAAAGAATCCGGGTGGGCTGCCCGGCCCACAACTGCGGCGGAAGGTGCCTGCTCATTGCGCATGTCCAGAATGGGCGTATCGTACAGCTCGAGACGGATGACCGACCGGATAGCGTCGCTGCTCCCCAACTGCGCGCCTGTGTCCGCGGCCGTTCTTATTTGCGCCGACAGTACCATCCCGATCGATTGACGCATCCGCTGAAACGGGTGGGGCCTCGCGGAAGCGGAGAATTCGCCCCCGTTTCGTGGGACGAGGCGCTGGATACGCTGGCTGCCCAGTTGGATAGAATCAAGCGACAGTATGGCTCCACCGCATTATTCGTCCCGTACGGCACCGGCTCCTATAACCAGCTGAACGGTTCACATGTTGCCCGACGGTTGATGAACCTGTATGGCGGCTGCCTGGGAATCTATAATTCCTATTCATGGGGTGCAACCAATCTGGCAACCCCCACCGTGTATGGGACGCTCATCACCGGCAACCAGCGCCAGGATTGGCTGAATGCAAGATATATCCTGATGTGGGGCTGGAATCCGGCCGAGATGCGGGACGGCACCAACAGCGATTACTTCATCAAGCTGGCGCGTGAGGCGGGCGCGCGTGTCGTCTGCATCGATCCGCGCCATTCACTCAGTGCTGCGTCCCTGGCAGACGAATGGATCCCGATCCGGCCGGGAACCGATACTGCCATGATGAGTGCCATGGCCCATGTCATGTTGACAGAGAATCTCCATGATGAGGAATTCGTACGCACGCATTGTGTGGGATTTGACAGCAGCCAGATGCCTGTGGACGACGCGGAAAGCTATAAGGATTACATCCTGGGGACGCGGGATGGAACTCCAAAATCGCCGCTTTGGGCTGAATCCATTACTGCTGTCCCAGCCGGGACGATTGCTCGCATCGCCAGGGAATATGCAACGATCAAGCCTGCCGTCCTCTATCAAGGGTATGGCATGCAACGCCGGGCTTACGGTGAGCAGGTGGTTCGAGCCGGCTGTGTCCTGGCAGCGCTCACCGGCAATGTCGGCATCCATGGAGGCTGGGCAAGCGGGCTGGGACTGCAGTCAGCGGATGGAGGCGGGCTGTGGACAGTTTTCCCAACCGGAGAGAACCCTGTCAAAGCCAGCATCCCGGTCTTTCTTTGGACGGAGGCCTGTATCCGCGGCAAAAGCCTGACTCAGGCGGACGGTATACGCGGCGTCGAGCGTCTTGATAACGATATCAAGCTGATCTATGCCGTGGCAACCAACTGCCTGATCAACCAGCACGCGGATGTGAATCGAAACGTTCAGATCCTTCGGGATGAATCCAAAGTGGAATTTATCGCGGTTCAGGATAACTTCATTACATCCACCGCGCGCTTTGCCGACCTCATTCTGCCAGCCTGCACCCAGTTCGAAACATGGGGCGTGGAGGATGGCTGGAAGTATGGCGATGAGGTGATCCTCCAGCCAAAACTGGTTGAGCCGCTGGGAGAAAGCAAATCCGATTATCAGATCTGTGCCGAGCTTGCAAAGAGGCTTGGAATATTCGACGAATTCACCGAAAGCCGCGATGAAAAGGGCTGGGTAGAATTCTGCCTGGATGAATTCCGCCAGCTGCGCTTCCCTAAGCTGCCAACGCTGGATGAATTTATCGAATCAAACCTGGGAGCGTGGACGCGTCCGGCCGTCAAACCCGAGATCGCCTTCGAGAGTTTTCGGCGGTCCCCGGAAAAATTCCCGCTCCAGACGCCAAGTGGAAAAATCGAAATTTTCTCAAAGCAGCTATTTGACGTGGGACAGCCAGACGAGATTCCAGCGATCCCCAAATACATCCAGGAATGGGACAGTCCCTTCGAAGGGTCTGACCTGTATCCCCTGCAGGCGATCGGGCACCATACACTGCATCGCGTTCATTCCACGCACGACAATATCGACTGGCTGGAGGAAGCCTTTCCCCAGCGCGTGTTCATCAATCCAATCGACGCCGAAGCGCGTGGCATCAAAAATGGCGAGGATGTCAGGGTATTCAATCAACGCGGCGCCATGATCCTACCCTGCCGCATCACCCCGCGCATCATGCCGGGCGTTGTAGACATCCCTCAGGGTGCCTGGTATGCGCCCGATGAGAACGGCGTGGACCGCGGCGGCTGTGTGAACGTGCTGACCTCCCATCGCTGGACACCTTTTGCTCATGCTTCCACACAGCACACCATCATGGTGCAGGTCGAGAAGGCGGGGGTTAAATGAGTAACCAGTACACCTTCCTGTTCGATGCAAGGTACTGTTCCGGCTGTAAAGCGTGCCAGGCTGCCTGTAAGGATAAGAACACCCTGCCACCCGGTGTGCTTTGGCGGCGTGTCATGGAAGTTTCCGGTGGCGCCTGGCAGAAGTACGGCAGCTCATGGAGAAACTCGGTCTTTGCCTATAACCTTTCCCTCTCGTGCAATCATTGTTTACATCCCAAGTGCGCAGGGATCTGCCCTGTAAATGCATTTGTGGTACGGGAAGATGGCATTGTTATTCTGGACGAGACAAAATGCATGGGGTGTGGATACTGCGCCTGGGGCTGTCCCTATGGCGTGCCACAATATAACCCGGTGGCCGGGCATATGAGCAAGTGTGATTTCTGCGTGGATCACCTTGAACAGGGACTGCCGCCTGCCTGTGTTGCTGCCTGTCCGTTACGTGTACTGGACTATAGGGATATGACTGCACTCCCTGCACCTACCGCCGATGAGATACGGTTATGGGAATCTCCCTCAGATACACATCCACAGCCTCTGCCTGTTTCTTCACACACCCAGCCGCGGCTGGCGATCAGGCAGCATCCCGCAATGCGGCTCCCAGGCGAGAAGCAGCTGGCGAACGCTGAAGAGATCCAACCTCGCATTGCCTCCCCATGGGAGGATGTGCCATTGATTCTATTTACCCTGCTCGGTCAGCTGGCTGTTGGCAGTGTATGGGCCATGGCATGGATGTTCCCCACCCTGTGGGCTCTTGTGTCCTATGATGCCTGGAAGCTGCGATTGCTTCCCGTGTTGGTGATTGGCGGGTGCCTGGGTTTGGGAATGCTTGCCTCCCTGGCTCACCTGGGAACAAAAAAGAACGCCTGGCGTGTGTTTACAAACCTAAAGCGTTCTTCATTAAGCAGGGAAGTGTTCTTTACTCTTCTGTTTGGCCTGGGCCTGCTGACAATCTGCCTGGCCGTCGTCCTGCATCAGGAAATGACAGCGGGGCTGGCTTTTGCGGCGGCCGCCGGTCTGGGGCTTGTCGATCATATGGCACAGGTTTATCGCCTGCCGGCCGCGCCTGGATGGAACAACTGGCGAACCAACGCCGGCTTTCTGGTCAGCGCGCTGCTGCTGGGTGTTTCGGCGATGACGCCGCTGCTGTCATACGAAGAATGGATGACCGGTATTCCCGTGTCCACAGTCCTATGGAAAGCAATCGGTGTTCTCCTGGTAGTACTTTTCCTGGCGCAACTGGCTTTGATGCGCGGACGATCCATGCAGGATTCCCTGGCGAAGACCCGTATCGGCTTGCTGCTTGCGGGAATGATTACCAGTGCAACTTT
>JBLNAU010000493.1:0-7591 GCA_050259515.1 Syntrophothermus sp. | reverse complement strand
TGCACAGGTAATCAAATGAGATTCCGTTCACGGGAACATACCTGCCGTTCAGCGTGGCATGGCGCGCATGCAGATCCAGGTCGAAGCTTCCCTTTTTTAGAAAACGGGCCGGGTCGGCAGTGGGCAGGGCCGCCAGCGCGCTGGTGGGCGTCATCTCGTCGCCCTCGATCTTCTGCAACTCGGCGAGAAGGGCCTGGATCTGGTCAACGATCTCCTTTTTACGGACGGGCTGTTCCCTCTCCGCCAGGATCTCGGCGACCCGGGCGACGATCAGCTCCGGCTCTACCGGCTTGATCAGATAATCACGCGCACCCAGGCGAACCGCCTGAATGGCCGAATCCAGTGCCGCATGGGCGGTGAGGATCAAAACCGCCATATGAGGAAATCGCCTGTGGATCTCGATCAATAAATCGATCCCGCTCATGCCGGGCAGGCTCAAATCCAGGAACATCAGTTCATATTCCTGGGATTTCAACCTCTCCAGCGCCTCGGCTGCATTGGCCGCGGTGGCAACGCGGTAGCGCTCCTTCTGCAGGATCAGCGACAGGCTCAACCGCAAATATTCTTCATCATCGACGATCAGGATCGAATACTGTTGGATCATAAACCCCTCCATGTTCCCCGGCCGGCGCAACAGGCAGCCAGACTGTAAATGTCACTCCCCTGGCGGGCAGGCTTTCCACGACGATCTCGCCTCGATGCTGGCGGATGATATCGTAGCTGATGGAAAGCCCCAGGCCCGTGCCGTTCGGCTTCGTCGTAAAAAATGGATCAAAAATAAAGGGCAGGGCCTCTTCGCTGATCAGCGGACCGGTGTTGTGGAACTGAATGCCCACCCTGCGCTCATCGGCACTGGCGCATATCCTGATCGTGAGGCTGCCCTGTTGATCTGTTTCCATCGCTTCCATCGCGTTCAGGCACAGGTTGATAAAGACCTGTTTCAAGTTGTTCGGGACCGCCAGCACTATATAAGGCTGCTGGTCTTCCGCCTGGCGCCACTCCACTTGTTTCTTTCTCAATTGGGGAGCCAGCAAGTCATGGACTTCTGCAAGAAGCGCGGACACATTCACACGCTCCACGTTCCTGGATCCGGAGGCATAGGTCCCGCGCAGTTGTTTTACCAGCTCGGCAATCCGGTTGGCTTCGGCCGAGGCGATTTGCAGGTAATCCTGGGCAGGGCTGCCCGGGGCGATCTGATCCTCCAGCAGGTAAAGAATATTCTTGACGGTCTGGATCGGGTTGTTGATCTCGTGGGCAATGACCGAAACCATTTTCCCCAGGGCAGCCAGTTTATCAGCCAGCACAAGCTGGTTCCGCATGCCCTGTTCGTTTTCCAGGGCCTTTTTCAGTTCGTCGATCAGGCGCGCGTTCTGGATGGCGATGGAGGCGTGGTGCGCCAGGGACTCCAGGATGTGGAGATGTTTTTGTTCCAGAAAATCGGGGTCGCCGTGACTGGCGTTCAGGAAGCCAATGGTCTCCTCGCCGATCACCAGCGGAACCCCAATGTAGGAGCGCACCCACTCCAGGTTCTGTATATTTTGCCAGCCTGCCTCCCTGGCCGTATCGGGGATGTAGATACTTTGTTTAGTGGCATACATATGCTGGAAGGTCGGCCAGGTGATTGGGAAGCGAACATCCAACAAATCCTTGAGGATATTTTCGAGCCCCTGGTAACCGATGCGGCGGACGATCGAGGCGTGATCTCCCTCCACGAACATGACGTTCAAGGCTTGGGCCGGCACCAGCCTATGCGCCTGGACCAGGATGCGGTCCAGGACCTCGTTCAGATCGAGGCTCCCGCTCAGGGCGATCGACGTCTCGATCAGCGAGGTGAGATAGGCATTGCTTTCCTGAAGCTGGCTCGTGCGCTCGTCCACGCGGCGCTCCAGTTCCGCATTCATCTGCCGGATGCGCTCTTCCGCCTGTTTCCGCTCGGAGATATCGCGCAGCACGCCCTGCGTGGCCACTCCCGGTCCATCGGCATCGAATAGGATATGGGCGGTGATGGAAACAAATGTCTGGCTTCCATCCTTTTTTCGCAGGAGAGCTTCGAAATCGTTGGCCGAGCCGTTTTCCATCATCAACGCATCCAGGGCGGCATACTGCTCGGGGTACACAAAAAAATCAAGCACATGGCGTCCGATCAGCTCCTCCGGCCGGTAGCCGCCCCGCTTTTCGATGGACGGGCTGATCGAGGTGAGATGGCCCTGGTTGTCCGTCTCGTAGATCACATCGGCCACGTTTTTATAGATGTTGCGGTACTTTTCCTCGCTGCGACGCAGTGCCTCCTCCGTTTGCTTTTTCTCCGTGATATCCCGGATGGTTACGACACGCCCCAGCAAACGCTCGTGGCTGTCGACCAGGGGCGTCATGCGCAGCTCATACCAGATGGCGGAGTCGCCCTCGCCAAAAAAAACTTCGTCCTGTGCCTCCAGTCTGTTTTCATACCGCTCCACCAGGGTCGGCCAGGCACTGAACAAATCCTTTGCCCGCTGACCGATGGCCTGGGAAGCCGATAGACCCAGTGTCCTTTGTACGGCCGTGTTGATGTCCACGATCTTTCCCTGGGTATCCAGAACGATCATTCCATCCCGCATTCTCTCGATCACCAGGTCACGCGCCACCGGCGCCAGGTTCACCAGTTTGAATTTGAAGATGCCCCAGGTAAAAACAACAATGCTAATGGTGAAGGCAAAAGGTGTGAAGTCCAGATAGGGAATGGGAGATAAACCGGAAATATAAAATATATTCCCCACCCAGGGGGCCAAAACCGCGATCAGCAGGATCACGTTCTGTCTGCGCAACAGGCCCTTCGTTCGCTGGAGCGAGATAAGAATAAATATTGTTCCCGCCAGAATGAGAATATTCGAGTAGACCCAATAGATCCAGAACCAGGGACCATGCTGTACATCCAGCGCCGAAAATGTACCCACCTTTCTGATATGGACGTCCTGCCAGATCAGGCCATGGGATCCGGTGGAAAAGGCCAGGATCAGGGTCATCCAGGGTATAAGCGCTAAAAGGCCCATTATGCGGCGCGTCATCCGGTTGCTTTGGGTCGAATAGGAATAGGCAAAAATGATCCATAACAGGGGCACCGAAACAATGCCAAGATACTGGCTTTTCCCCCAGATGATCTTGGTATGCAGGTCCAGGCCGGCAATCTCCAGCGCATATCCCAAGGACCATTCCGCGCATGCCAGGGCCAGCAGGGCAAGCGCTATTCCACCGCTCACTGTTGCGCGCCGCTCCCAGACGTACAACGCCACCAGCGCCGCGACCACGGTGGAGAGAACGAGGGGCAGGATATAGGGCGTATAGTGAAAATGCACTGGACGAGCTCCTGTGCTGGCCGAGTTTCAGAACAATCCCAAAAGCTTTATGTTTTCTTGTTACCCATCAGATGCAGCGTTGAAGGTTGAGATCGAAAAACAGCTCAAGATGCAGCTCTCAATTTTGGTGAATATGGCTCCCTCGTTGTTCGATTACGATTATACAACTCTGTTGCAATTTTTTTAATCGATTCGTCCCTTTTCTGAAAATCGATTCGGCTATAATTTATTCATGAACAAAAAATCCCGTTATGAAGAGCTGAAGCAGCAGATCAATTTCCATAATTACCGGTATCACGTCCTGGACGCGCCGATCATCAGCGACGTGGAATTCGACCGGCTGTTGGCCGAGCTGAGACAGGTCGAAGCCGAGCACCCCGACTGGATCACCCCGGATTCGCCCACGCGGCGGGCGGGGGCCATGCCTGCGGACCGTTTCACAAAGGTCCGCCACCCTGCGCCGATCCTTTCGCTGGCGAATGCGTTCGGAGCGGAGGATGCCCGCGGCTGGTACGAGCGTGTCAGCCGCATCGACGACCGGGTCGAGAGTGCAAAATTCGTGGTCGAGCCCAAGATCGACGGCCTGTCCATTGTCCTTCATTATCATGACGGCGTCTTCGTGCAGGGGGCTACACGCGGCAACGGCGAGATCGGGGAGGACATTACGGCCAACCTCCGTACGATCGCAGCCATCCCGCTGCGCATCCCCGTGGATGAAGACGGACCGAAGCCGCCCAAGATCCTGGTGGTGCGCGGGGAGGCTTTTATGCCGATCAAGGAATTCGAGGAGCTCAACCGCCGTCTGGAAGAAGCCGGGCAGCGGACCTATCTCAACCCGCGCAATACCGCGGCCGGCTCGCTGCGCCAGCTCGATCCCGCGCTGACCGCCTCCCGTCCCCTGACCCTGCTGGTTTACCAGATCGTCCATTCGGAGGGCGGTAAGATTCCTACCTCCCAGTGGGAGCTGTTGGAATATCTCAAGGCTCTTGGCTTTCCTATTACCGATATCGCCCGCCGTTTTGACAATATTGACGACGCGATCGCCTACACCGAATCCTGGGACAAGCGGCGCGACGAGCTTGACTATGAAGCCGATGGCATGGTGATCAAGATCGACGATCTCAAGCTGGCCGCCGACCTCGGCTTTGTGGGCAAGGACCCGCGCGGCGCGATCGCATTCAAATTCCCCGCCCGGGAGGTGACGACCACCCTGCAGGACATCCGGGTCAATGTGGGCCGCACCGGGATGTTGATCCCGAACGCGGTATTGGAGCCGGTGGAGATCGGCGGCGTGGTGGTCGAGCGCGCCACCTTGCATAACTTCGATTACATTGAAGAGAAGGACATTCGCGTCGGCGACCGTGTGCTGGTCAAGCGGGCGGGGGAGGTCATCCCCTATGTGATCGGTCCGGTGGCGGACGCGCGCACCGGCAAGGAAAAACGATATAAACCGCCGCAGGTCTGCCCGGCCTGTGGGCAGCCCGTGGAACATCTGGAGGATGAAGTTGCCTGGTACTGTGTCAACGCCGCCTGCCCCGCCCAGCTCGTCCGCAATGTGGAGCACTTCGTCTCGCGCGGCGCGATGGACATCGTCGGCATGGGCATTCGCATTGTCCAGAAGCTGATCGCGACCGGCAAGGTCAAGGACGTGGCAGACATCTATCGCTTGAAGCGGGCGGACATTGTGGAAGCCGTCACCAAGAAGGAGCGCAAGACCGAAAAGGAGCCACCTGGCAAGATCGCCGATAATCTGCTGGCGTCCATCGAGACCTCCAAATCACGGCCCTTGTCGCGGCTGATCACCGCGCTGGGGATCCGAGGGGTGGGGGAGGTCAGTGCGTCTGACCTGGCGCGTCACTTCACGGACCTGGATGCCATCTCCAGGGCCAGCGCCGATCAGCTGCAGGAGATCGACGGCATCGGCCCCAGCGTCGCCGAATCCGTGGCGGACTGGTTCTCGCTGCCCTTCAACAAACAGGTGGTAAAGAAGCTCAAGGCCGCCGGCGTCTGGCCGCAGGGAGGCCAGGCAGCCAGCGCGGCGGTTCAAGCGTCGAATGCGCTGGCTGGCCTGACGTTCGTGATTACCGGGACCCTTCCCACCATGTCGCGTGATGATGCCAGGCAATTCATCGAATCGAACGGCGGCAAGGTCACCGACAGCATCAGCAAAAAGACCAGCTATCTTGTGCTCGGCGAAGCACCCGGCTCGAAATACGACAAGGCCAAGTCCCTGGGCGTGAAGGTCATCGGCGAGGAGGAATTAAAGGGGCTGGTTGGGTGACATAAAATCCATGTCACCCCTTCGGGGTTCGGATAAACCATAAACCTCGATCTAGGAATTTTTCCATCCCTTCGGGATTGGCTGGCGCTATTGCCGATCATTGCGAAAAGATGGATTCCCTATGATGAATAGATCGATGAGTAAATCAAAACCCGATTGACGGGTTGAGGGAATAGAAAATCCCTGGCACCTCTTCGGGGTTCAAAAATAAATCGCATTCACGTTCCAGGAACATTCCATCCCTTCGGAATCATTTCTAACAAATAATCCCGAAGGGATGGATTATTTTTAGAAATGGTACATGACAATATTCAAATCCCGAAGGGATGACATAACCCATATGCGCGCAACGGTCGCACGCATCGCGGGTGGATTATGTTTTCGTCAGGATTTGACACCCAACGAGATTGTAAACCCAATCGCTCCGATGAGATGATAGGATTGCAGCCTATATCGAAACATCATCGGAGATACATCATGGCAGGCACCTATTCACAGAACTACATTCAAGTTGTTTTTGCCGTTAAGGGGCGACAAAACCTCCTCCACAAGGATTGGCGGGAGGAGGTCTTTAAATATATGTGCGGGATCATAACCAATAAGGGACACAAGCCGATCATCATCAATGGTGCGGAAGATCATGTGCATGCATTCATCGGTTTGAAACCTGCCATGGCATTATCCGACCTGGTGCGAGATGTGAAAAATAATTCCAGCAACTTCATCAACGATCATCGCTGGATCAAATGCAGATTTTGCTGGCAGGAGGGATACGGAGCATTTTCCTACAGCTATTCACAGGTTGGGAATGTTTACAATTACATTCTGACCCAGGAAGAGCATCACAGGAAGGAAACTTTCAAAACTGAATACAAAGACACTTTGAAAAAATATGAGATCGAGCATGAGGAAAATATCTGTTTGAATGGATGCAATAATTGGGGAGATTGAAATTGTCTGCCCGGCCAAATAGCGGATCCTTATCTCTGATCCATTTTCTTGTGATAAAATAGCCGCTATTAATTAAACAAAGGACGCCTTGGGGGAGCATGTATGCCTTTGTTGATCTTCTCTTTGGAGTAAATACAATATGCCACGTCGTAGTCTTGCTCGTCTGTATCAGGACGAGTTCACCGGATATTCGCTTGCCAAATTTCAACATGACCTGTTAGCAGGTCTCACCGTCGCCGCGGTGGCACTGCCGCTTGCCCTGGCGTTCGGGGTCGCCTCGGGGGCCACGGCTGCCGCGGGGCTGGTCACCGCCATCCTCGCCGGGTTTCTCATGGGTGCCCTGGCCGGCGCGCCGTTCCAGATCAGCGGACCCACAGGTGCCATGTCCGCCGTGCTGGTGGTGCTGGTGGCGCGCTATGGGATGGCAGGCATCTGGGTCGCAGGATTATTCTCCGGCGCGCTTCTTTTAATCATCGGCTTGCTGCGCCTGGGCCGCTTCATCGCCTTCATCCCCTCGGCCGTGATCAGCGGCTTTACCTCCGGCATCGCCCTGATCATCTTTATCGGCCAGATCGATAACCTGCTCGGCATCAAAACACCTGCCGCCGGTACGGCCGCTCAAAAATTGATGGGTTATTTTCACGGAGCGTTGGCGCCCGATCCTCAAACCATCCTGCTTGGCGCGGTCGTCATCGGGACGATGGTCTTCATGCCGAAGAAATGGAACGCACGCTTCCCTGCTTCCCTGCTGGGCATCCTGCTCGCCACGTTCATTAACTGGATCCTGGGATGGCCTGTCCCGGTGATCGGTTCCATTCCAAAAACCTTATTGCTGGATCAGCGCCTGTCGTTCTCAGCGATTCCCTGGACGAACCTGCCTGATTTTATTGCGCCGATCCTGACCATTACCGCGCTGGGAGCCGTTGAATCCCTGTTGTGCGGAGCGGTCGCTTCCAACATGACCGGCATCCGCCTGCAGGCCAACCAGGAGCTGATCGCCCAGGGGATCGGCAACATGCTGATTCCC
>JBLNAU010000492.1:0-2865 GCA_050259515.1 Syntrophothermus sp. | reverse complement strand
TACCACCGGCCAGAAAAACCGTGTTGTTGCCCAGGGTGACATCTTCCGTATCACCGGCGCCAAAATTCGCGGTGCTCACCGCAACGACGGTATCGTCAGAGGTGCAATACTGGCCATCCGGTCCCGGCCCCACTTCAAAGACTCGATGCAGATCGTCATCCGAGTAGAAAACGTGGTTGTTCTTCTCGTTGATCGCCACACCGGTCGGCTCCCTGGAAAAGTTATTGTAGACCAGGCTGGTCGAGCCGGACTTGAAAGTTGTACAGTTTCCGGCCAGGCTGCCGGAAAGCGTGCTGAAAAACACGTTGTACCCCTTCCAGTATGCCGGGGGATTTCCACTCACGGGTTCCTCGATCTCAGGGTCGCTCAGAATGAACTGGCCCTTGGCCGGCCAGTAATCGATGCCAGACGGATCGGGACTCGGATTGCTCCAGCTGGAAGTCTTGAAGGTGCGTACCAGGGAAGTGGATAACTTCACCGTCCCGGATGGAAGCGATTCCGGTGTCACCAGGGATAACTCCATGACCTGCCCGGCGCTTTCCGTAGTTGCGGCATCCGCCAGGAACAGGCTCGTCTGAGCGGGATCGTCGGTCTGGTCCCCGCTCGGGGCAAAGACCATGCCCTGCGGATTCCTGAGATCGAATTGAGCCAGATCGCGCACGCCGACCACTTCCCCGCTCTGGGTCAACTCATATAATTTTTGGTCCGCAGGGGTCAGCACATGCAAGTTTCCGCTGGTCGGATCGTAGGCGATCCCGCGCGGGGAAGGGAGACTCAAGGCGATTTCACTGACTGCAGCGGAGTCCAGATCCCCTCCCGCTCCGGGCTGCACCCGTACAATCTTTGGGCCGGTCGCATCCAGAATAAACAGGACACCGTTTTGATCCACCGTGATTCCCTGTGGATTTTGTACGCCCCAGTTGCGCATATCATGACGCGCCAGCGTGGTTGGATCCATGTTCCCATTTGCGTCCTCCCGGATCTCCATCAGCTGCCCGGATGCCCCAGGGATCAACAGCAGGCGGCCAAAGGCCGCGTCATATGCCATATTGATGGGGTCCTGCACCGCGGCCGTGAGCGGTATTACACCTGCCCGATCGATCGCCGGGGTGATCCTCACCAACCCGCCGGGGGCTGAAGCACCCTGCCCCTCCAGAACTTCGAAGGCATTCGCCCGGGACGAGAAGGTGATTCCAACCGGGTTAGAAAGACCCGTTCGATCCGCGTGCCAGGACTGCACCAGCCAGACCACCGGCGAATTGCTTTGCGCCATGCCTGCAGGCACCCAGACAAGGGATAGAACAATGAGTATTGCCAGCAAAATGGTCGACGGGACAAACAAACGAGCCTTTTCCACCCTGCCCCTGATACCAGTAATCCTTGTTTTCAATTTCTTCATCTCTTCTCCCAGGTCGGCAGTTCTCCTGCCGCCAAATAAATAAAATGACTTGCTAGTTATGGGTATGGAGATGGCCAGTATTCCATGTATGCCGCATGGACCATTGATTCCAATAATATATCAATCAAGACAGGGAGAAAAGGAAAAGGTAACACCAAATTTGTACCAAACAGCCCGTATAGTACTAAAGGTTTCCTGAGAACCAGATTTCGACCCCAAAGATCCACTTTCTGGAGCAGCCGGTATACCAGTATACAGGTTTCTCTGCGTAGTTCCCAAACGCGATTTACTGGCTCGCAGAAGCTAGTAACCGGTTTAAAAAGGCTGTTCGGTAGCGGATGGCTGGATGCAGATATTGGTTATTTCACCAGCGTGATCTTTCCAAAAGTTCTTGGATCGGCGTAGGTGCGAATTGACGAGGTGGACAGCATTACTTTTTGTCCCTCCCCGGCTGAGTCTGTATCGCTGGGGCTGATGTTCATTCCAAACACCGCCCCCTCCGCAAGCGGGATTCCCACCAGGGCTGTTTTCGGGATAAAGACTTCCAGGACATATCCATCAGCGGTTGCCGTATGCGCCATTTCAATAGAATCAACCGCGCCCGGGGTCCCCGGACCGTTGAACCAGGCATACGCCACGGGAGGCACCATGTCGTAGTCCCCAATCGAGAGGCCGATTTGATAATCGTCATCGTTCATGCCGGGGTTGGTGTAATCCTTTTCCAGCAGGGTATCGAATTGAAGCTCCATGTGGTCCCCATGCCAGAGATCCGAATCGGCTTTGGTCTGCACATGAACATCATCCATGACCTTAAAGGCGAAATACAACCCCTCGGGAGTCCATCCAACCCAGGCCTCGGCTGAAAGATCCTGCGGACCTCCCCAGCTCTTGGGAGCAAGGCTGTAGGCCACCTGGGATTGATCGTTGAGGACAAAATCGGGAGAAGCAGGCCATTCATCGACCTTGCCATTCACGCGGATATCACCAACCGAGTGGATCTCCTTCTCAAATGGACGGGGCGCCATGACCGTCGGAGCAGGAGTGGGGCGCGCCGGTCCACCGGAAGTGAGACCCTGGAAGATTGCATCGACTAGGGTTTCATCGCCCTGGCTGATCTCCCAGATCATGACACCCGCCATGCCCATGTCGCGTGCGTAGCCTGCTTTCGCTTGCAGAGATTGGGCGTCGTCATAGCTGATGAACACCTTGCTTTGCGGATCATACAGCCACGGGACATATGCCTCCGGGTCCCAGTGGCGCTTCTCGTCCGACATATACTTTTCGCGAATATCCTTGAAGTCATACGAACCAGCTTCCCAAGTACCGGGCGCGGCGCCGCTCACCGGTTGATATAGGCCATGGTCCACATCTGGGACACCAGACCACCCCGGTCCATAGAAGGGAACCCCCAGCACCAGCTTTTCGGCTGGCACCCCCGAGGAGAGATACGTTTGAACCGCGGCATC
>JBLNAU010000491.1:0-7254 GCA_050259515.1 Syntrophothermus sp. | reverse complement strand
AATAAACAGGCCCTTGTTGTTCTCGTATTACAGATAGGAGAAAAAATGGCAGCAAACTACCTGGAAGGCCTGCTTGGGGAAAATGAAAAAATTCTGATGGCAACCCATCAACATTGGTTTGTGTTGTTCAATAAGATTTTTCTTGAGATCATCCTGATCGTGATCATTATCGCGGCGTCTTTGTTTGCCGCCTCCTATTGGAATCCCCTGGCGATCGCCGGCCTGGCCCTGGTGCTGGTCCCGATTGTCGGGATGCTGAAGGACATTATGGTCTGGCGCAACCAGGCCTACCTGGTCACATCCCGCCGCGTGATCCAGATCTCGGGGGTGCTTGACAAGAATGTGATCGACTCATCGCTGGAAAAGGTCAATGACGTGAAAATGAGCCAGTCCTTTTTCGGGAGGATGTTTGGCTACGGAGACGTGGAGATCCTGACAGCCAGCGAGCTGGGCGTGAACATGTTTCACCAGATCGCCAGGCCGGTGGAGTTCAAGACTGCCATGTTGAACGCCAAGGAACGGCTGGGCTTTGAGGAAATCGGAATGGCTGCGCATGCGATCGAGGATATCCCCTCCATGATCGAGAAGCTGGATGTCCTGCGCAGGAGAGGGGTTTTGTCCGAGGCGGAATTCCAGCAAAAGAAAGCCGAGCTGCTGGCGAAGATGTAAATTCAAAGGAAGTATCGATTAAGAGGTGGTTTCGGTACGCCCGCAAACTATTGCGGGCATGCGGAACCACCTTTTTCTTTTGAATATTCGGGTATACTTCCGCACGCAACATCGTACTTGCGCTCGGCTTTTACCCGACATTTTATGCCAACCAAGTACTTCATTTCCCGGGACAAAGAAACAGCCTCCTAGAAACAAGTATGACAGACCATATTCGTAATTTTTGCATCATCGCCCATGTTGACCATGGCAAATCCACGCTCGCCGACCGGCTGCTGCAGCTGACCGGGACAATCTCCGAGCGCGACATGAGCGAGCAAATGCTCGACACGATGGACCTGGAACGCGAGAAAGGCGTCACCATCAAGGCTTCTGCGGTGCGTATGTATTACACCGCAAAGGATAACCAAAAGTACGAGATCAACCTGATCGATACGCCGGGCCATGTGGACTTTGGCTACGAGGTCAGCCGCGCGCTGAAGGCCTGTGAAGGCGCGGTGCTGGTGGTGGATGCCACGCAGGGCATCGAGGCCCAGACGCTGGCCAACCTCTACCAGGCGCTCGATGCGGACCTGACGATCATCCCCGTGATCAACAAGATCGACCTGCCCTCGGCCCGTCCCGACGAAGTGGCCGAGGATGTGGGTTCATTGCTCGGCATCGATCCGCTGGATGTGATCCAGGTCTCTGCCAAGGAAGGCATCAACGTCGACCAGATTCTGGAGGCGATCGTGACGCGCGTCCCGCCCCCGAAGGACGCGGACAATGAGCGGCTGCGCGCGCTGATCTTTGATTCGCATTATGATCCCTATAAAGGTGTGATTGCCTATATCCGTGTCTTTGAAGGCTCGATCAAGTCAACCGATATCCTGCATTTGTTCGCCACCGGCGCCGACATGAGACCGGTGGAGATCGGAATCTTCGCCCCGGGCATGAAACCGGTCCAGGCGCTTGGCTCCGGGGAGGTCGGCTACATCGCCACCGGGTTCAAAACGGTTCATGAGTGCCGCGTTGGGGATACGATCACGCGCACGGCCGAGCCGGCGGCGGAGCCCTTGCCTGGCTACCGCACCCCCAAGCCGATGGTGTTCGCCGGCATTTATCCCGTCGAAGCCGATGACCATGCCGATTTGCGCGAAGCACTTGACAAGCTCCAGCTCAATGATGCCTCGCTGACATTTCAACCGGAAACATCCCAGGCACTCGGGTTCGGTTTCCGCGCCGGTTTCCTGGGTCTCTTCCATATGGAGATCATCCAGGAGCGCATCGAGCGTGAGTATGACCTGGACGTGCTGTTTACCGCACCATCCGTGGAATATGAAGTGCTCATGCACGATGGCACGGTATTGATCGTAGATTCGCCAGCCGATCTGCCTGACGAAGGTGGCATCGCCGAAGTTCGCGAGCCGTGGATGACCATCGAGATCATCACGCCGACGGATTATTACGGTCCCATCATGGAGCTTGTCACGAAGCGCCGGGGAATCTTCAAACAGCAGGAGTATCCCGCACCCCACCGAGTCCAGCTCGATTACGAGATTCCGCTTTCTGAGATCATCGTGGACTTCTTCGACGATCTGAAATCGCGCACCAAGGGTTATGCCTCGCTCGACTACCAATTCCTGGAATATCGCCCTGACAAATTGCAGAAGCTGGAAATTTTGGTTAACGGCGACCCGGTCGACGCGCTGGCAGCCATCGTCCATGAAAAGGATGCCTATCACAAGGGACAGCGCCTGATCACACGTCTCAAGGAGTTGATCCCGCGCCAACTCTTCGACGTGGCCATCCAGGCTTCAGCAGGGGGACGCATCATCTCGCGCGCCAACGTCAAGGCCACGCGCAAGGATGTGCTGGCGAAATGCTACGGCGGCGACATCACCCGCAAAAAGAAACTGCTCGAAAAACAAAAGAAGGGCAAGAAGCGTTTGAAGATGGTCGGGAATGTCGAGATCCCGCAGGACGCGTTCATGGCGGTGCTCAAGCTGGAAGAGGAATAAAGTATCAAGTAAACAAGTAGACAAGTACACAGGTAAACGTATTATTACTTGTGTACTTGTTTACCTGTCTACCTGTATACGTATCTACAGCTTTTACGAAGGAATCATTATGAAAGACATCCGACGCTGGTTGCCGGGGGCGATCATCAGTATTCTGCTGATTGCCATTATTTTATATTATGTCGATCTCGCTGCCGTGGTGCGGGCGATTGCCCATGCCAATCCTGTGTTTCTGCTGATCGCGTTTGCGACCGGTTTCGTGTGGATGCTCGTGCGGGCCCAGGTCTGGCGGACGCTGCTGCGCAACCGGGCCTCCTATAGCGATGTCTTTTGGACGGTGGGTGAAGGGTATCTCCTGAACAACTTCCTGCCGTTCCGGCTGGGGGAAGTCGGGCGCGCCTACCTCATCAGCCGCAAGTCGGAAGTGACTTTCATGGAGGCCATTCCAACCATCCTCATCGAGCGCGCCATGGACCTCGGCTACTCGGCGATCATCCTGCTGGCGGCCCTGCCTTACGTGGTGGGAGCGGAGGGGACCCGGCGCATCGGCGTCCTGATCGGCATCGTGGTCGTGGCTGGTTTCGTAATACTTTACCTGCTGGCTCGTTACAATCAATGGGCACTGGTCCTCTTCCATAAACTCAGCGCGCGCTGGCCCTCCCTCCAAAAACTGGGCGGCAGCTTCCTGGAACAATTTTTTTTGGGGTTGGGCGTACTGACCGATGGCTGGCTGTTCCTGCGCTTCCTCTTCTGGATGACCCTGAACTGGGCGATCGCGATCGCTTCCTACTTTTTGATCATTCGTGCGTTCTTTCCCCAGGCCCAGGTGGTATGGGGCATGTTCGGGCTGGGAGCCGCAGCATTCGGAGGTGCGATCCCGTCCCTGCCGGGAGCTGTTGGAACCTTCGAAGGAGCCTTCGGCGGAGCCATTACGCTGCTGACCGGGGACCAATCCACGGCACTGGCCGTTGCATTGACCGGGCGCCTCTACAATTACATCAACAGCGGTGTGATCGGCGGGATAGGTCTTTTTCGCGATGGACAGACACTTTCCGGGATTTATGGAGAATTGAAAAAACTCACCTCCGGCAGGAGCACGGAACCGACCAGGGATTAAGTCTGCCGGGTTGGTATGGCCCCTGCACGAGGATCCTGTGTTGCAGAAGCGGCTTAACCGGGTAGATCATGATCCCTTTATACGATAAGGTACGATCCCATAAATTTCCTTTTATCACTCTTACGCTGATCGCGGCCAATGCCCTGGTTTTCCTCTATGAGCTGCAGCTCGGCACATCTTCGCTTCAGAGATTGATCTTCACCTGGGGCCTGATCCCCAGCCGCTTCCTGAGCGATCCATCCTCCGGCTGGTTCTACATGGTGACTGCCATGTTCCTGCATGGGGGATGGCTGCATATCCTCAGCAACATGTGGGTCCTGTTTATCTTTGGAGACAACGTCGAAGCGAGCATGGGCGGGCTCCGCTATTTGATCTTTTATATTCTTGCAGGGACTGCGGCGGCGCTGCTGCAAATTTATATCTGGCCTGCCAGTACCACGCCCATGATCGGGGCGAGCGGCGCCATTGCAGGCGTGCTGGGGGCCTACCTGATCCTGTTCCCCCGTTCACGGATCGCCAGCCTGGTCTTCGTCTTTATTTTGTTTACAGTTATTGAAATCCCTGCCTTTCTTTTCCTGCTGGTTTGGATCGGGCTGCAGGTCTACTCCGGATTGTTTGCCATTCATGGCAGTGCAGGCAGCGGAATTGCCTGGTGGGCCCATATCGGTGGATTTATTTTTGGCATAGTTATGGTATCTTTCTTTGCGACCAAACGGAGAGCTGCTTATAAGGACTGGCAGTAGGGCATAAAAACGTTCATTGCCGGTCTTGTTTCAGAATTTTTTGGAGAGAGGAAAAAGATGAAGAACCATTATCTTGTCACAGGCGGAGCCGGATTCATCGGGTCGAATTATGTCTACAGGCTGGTGCAGCGCGGTGAGAAAGTCACCATCTATGATAATTTGTCACGCGGAGGATCCCGGCGCAACCTGGAATGGCTGCAGCAATGCTTTGGACCGGATGCGTTCAAAGTGATCGTTGGGGATGTGCGCGATGCAGATGCGATCATCGAATCAGCCCGGGATGCGGATGTGATCGTCCACCTGGCGGGACAGGTCGCGGTGACCACTTCAGTCGTCGAACCGCGGGCTGATTTCGAAGCAAACGCGCTCGGGACGTTCAACGCCCTCGAAGCTGCGCGGCTGTCGGGGCGGAATCCCATTTTCATTTATTCCTCCACCAACAAGGTCTACGGCGGCATGGAGGATGTGGAGATCATGGAGGAGGCCACGCGCTGGCGATACAAGGATCTTATAAATGGCTGTCCCGAGACACAGCCGCTCGATTTCCATTCTCCGTATGGCTGCAGCAAGGGGACCGGCGATCAATACGTCCGGGATTACTCGCGCATTTATGGTCTGCCGTCCGTGGTCTTCCGCCAGAGCTGCATCTATGGCCCGCGCCAGTTCGGCATCGAGGACCAGGGCTGGGTGGCATGGTTCATCATCGCCGCGGTGAGCGGACGGCCGATCACCGTCTATGGCGATGGCAAACAGGTCCGGGATATCCTGTATGTGGAGGACCTTCTGAACGCATATGATCTTGCGGTGGAGAAGAATGAGATCGCTGCCGGGAACGTTTATAACGTGGGCGGCGGACCTCAAAATGTCATGTCTGTCTGGGCGGAGTTTGGTCCCATTCTTGAAAACCTGCTGGGAGGAAAAATCGAAGTCGGGCACGGTGACTGGCGGCCCGGGGACCAGCGTGTGTTCTATGCCGATGTCCACAAAGCAGAACAGGAACTGGGCTGGAAACCGAAGGTGGGGGTCCAGGAGGGAATCAAAAAATTATTCGACTGGGTACAGGAAAATAAGGATTTGTTCTAACGAGGGTGTCCCGTAGGTTGGCGGGACTAATTTTTATTTGCAGGGTTAGATTTGGATCTCCACCTGTGTGCCCACATGGCCATACGCCAGCTCCCTATCCGGAGCAACCGTGGGAAGGCTCCAGCGGTAAAGCCATTTGGCGGCTTGCGGAGTCAGGTTGATACAGCCATGACTGCGCGGGCGGCCAAAATCGTTGTGCCAGTACGTCCCGTGAAAAGAGATCCCACCCCGGGTGATATAGAGCACCCAGGGCACGCCGGGCAGATCGAACCCGCTGGCCGCAATGTCTCCGGCCGCCATATGCCGCGTGGGACGTTTATGGAAGGTAATGAATTCCCCGCTGGGGGTCGTATACCTTCCACTCTGCAGCCGCCCGCCCGTGGAGGCGCGGGTGGCGAACACAGGAATTCCGTTTTCGCAGGCCAGCACCAGCTGGTCTTTCAGGCGGACCTCGATGCGCTTCTGCTCGGCAGGGACCTGAGGCGATAACGGAGCCAGCTCCGCGTCCGGGATAAGGCGGATATGCTCTGCGGGGACGCAGTAATATTCATTCTTTTTATCGTCTAACAGATGATACCAGGTGCTCCCATCAATAGGAGAGGTGCCGCTCGCTTTCACCCAATGGACCGTCTCATAATACAGCCGGTACACCACCTCGGAAGTGGGATCCGGTTCGATATGCGCGTCGGTAAAAGGCACACTGACTTCACCGAGCGCGCCCTTAAGCGAGATGGACTGCGGGGGATTCAACTGTGTGCGAACGGGCTGGATATCTCCTGAATAAAGGAACCCGCCTTCTTCCAATTCATACCAGATGCGGTTATAGGCGCTCTCCTCTTCAGCGACGGCCGTATTCTTGATCGGGACAACCAGGTCACGCCAGTAAAGCTTGCGCCGCGTCGATTTGAAAACGGGCGCATCGTAGGACCATACCGTCCCGAGAACGCGTCCCTGCAGGTTGGAAAATTCGTCCTGTTTGAATTGGGAGAAACTGACAGCCGGCAGCACCATTCCCATCAAGCCACAGCCGCTTAGCTTAAGAAAATCGCGACGGGAAAAGTCAGCCTTGCTCATTAAAAATCAGCAGGGATACGGTTGCCCGTATCCCTGCCAGCCATCAATAGTGTATGTTGACGAGTGTACCGACCGAGGACCAATTGTATAACCAGGCCGCCTCATCGGTCCGCAGGTTTACACAACCGTGACTCATCGGCGTGCCAAAGTTATTATGCCAGTAGGTGCCGTGCAGTCCATATCCCTTGTAGAAATACATGATGTATGGAACATTGGGAAGATAATATCCCGGCCCGGACATGGGGGCTGAGCGATACTTGACATAGATATTGTACTGTCCGGTAACGGTCGGGTGCAGCCATGTGCCTGTCGAAACGATAAAGGAATTAACGACAGTATTGCCCTCGTAGGCATAGACCCGCTGGTTGGTGAGGTCCACATCGATCCAGCGGTCTCCGCTTCCATCGCTGGCAACGCTCGGCAGAGGAGCGGAGGAGGTGGGCGCGACATATTGACTCGTCGGTGTATCTTCGACGATCAGCATGGATACGCCGCCCGGCGTTTCAGTCACTGCGGGTGTGGCGGTTACAGCATCGGTAGCAATCTCAGTCGGCGTGGAGCTGGGCTC
>JBLNAU010000490.1:0-9310 GCA_050259515.1 Syntrophothermus sp. | reverse complement strand
GCCGTCATGATCCCAGGACTCCACCAGCCCGCCGAGCACGCCATCGAATGTTTCCATCAACTGGATGGCAGTATCCATCTCCTGCCTGTGCCCGGCGTAATCGCTGGCCCAGTATTCGAACAGGGCAAAGTCATATTCCTTCGCCAGCGCGCCCAGCTTCCGGCCCGCCTGCTGCGGATCCATGACCGGTGCATCGTCATATCCCAGCATGGTCCGCCATCCTTCGCCGGTGAAGTCGGCGGAGAGGGCGCGCCCCGCAAACAGGTCATCATGCCTGAAAAGGGGAATACCGGCATTGGTGACTGCCAGTGGAATGGATGAATATAAACGCTTTCCAGAATCCACTCCAGCGAAATAGCGCGGTGGATAGGCATTCAGCAGAACTGCTTTCTTTCCCGCTGCTTTGAGATCGGAAAAAAGTGTCCCATCGCGTAGATAGGCAGCAACTTCCGGATTGGGTTTTGGGCCGTAGTGATATCCGAGATCAGCCGGGATGTTCCGGCCGGTCAGCAAAATGGCCTGCCCGGTCGCTGATTGTGGAAGTCCGCTCACTCCAACGGCAGGGTCAACCGGGAGCAGGGAGGCGAATTCTCCGTGAAAAGGAGCAGATGCCTTCAATAAAGATCGCCCATCCAGCAACCGGTTCAAGTTGGGCATGCTGGCACGGGAAAATGGATTGGTTTCAGGATCGTCTTCTCCCAACCCAATCCCATCAAGGAAGATGAATAGGACGCGCATAAGGGCGGATTATAATCAATTCATGCCCACGTTGGATTTGAAAAAATTAAATTCGCATCGTACAAAGACCTATCGCCTCGGGACGTTTTCACGCGTCTCCTCCCCGCGGGCCGCACGCCAGTTCATTGATGAGCGCGGCTTTATTTATTTTTGGCCGATCAAAGGCATTGAGCTTCCCAGCTTATGGGCGGCTGTCGCAGGCAATCGTGTCGTAGCTGACAAGCATGATGATCCTGGTCATATCAGCTGGAGATGGAAGGATAACGCCCTCGGCAAAAAGTCCTGGTATTACGCCAAGATTTTGCGTAAGAAAGCGACCATGATCTCCCTGGACGCTGCCCCATATTTCTATGCCCTATCGGAGAACTACGGGTCTCCAGAGGAGGATTACCTGCTGGCATATGAGGAGGGGCGTCTGTCACAGGCTGCAAAACAGGTCTATGAGGCGCTGCTCAAGGAAGGACCGCTCCATACCATAGATTTGAGAAGCGCGGCCAAGCTGACGAATGCCCGTGACTCTGAATTCAATAAGGCGCTGGAGGTCCTGCAGACCGACTTTAAGATCCTGCCGGTCGGCGTGGCGGAAGCGGGTGCCTGGAAGTATGCCTTCATCTATGAGATTGTCCCCCGCCATTATCCCGAGCTCCCCGAACGCGCCCGTCACATTGGAGAAGGGGAGTCACGAACCCGCCTGACGGAACTTTATTTTGATTCGGTGGGCGCCGCCCGGGAACGGGATGTGGAAAAATTATTTGGCTGGAGAAAGGAGCTGATCACCCGGACTCTGAACCGCCTGGTCGAAAACCGTAAACTGGTGCGTACGGAACATCCTAGTGAAAAAGGGGAGTGGTTTGCCTTAACGGGTTTATCAAAAGGAGAGTGAGATGCTTGAAGTTGCTGTGATGATCGAAGGACAGAATGGATTGACCTGGCCGCGCTGGCAGGAGATCGCCCATCTCGTGGAAGAGGCGGGCTTTGTTGGGCTTTTTCGTTCGGATCACTTTACCAATGGCGACCCGCCCGACCGCGAGTCGCTTGAGCTGTGGGTCTCCTTAACCTGGCTGGCATCCCATACCCGACGCATCGAATTCGGCCCGCTCGTAACGCCATTTTCCTTCCGTCAGCCGGTACATACGGTGCGCATGGCCTCCGCCGTGGATGATCTTTCCGGCGGCCGATTGGTCCTGGGGTTGGGTGCTGGCTGGAATGAGCGGGAGCATGAAAAGTTTGGATTCGACTTGCTGGAGGTGGAGGAGCGTTTTGAGCGCTATCAGGAGGGCATGGAAGTGGTCACCCGCCTCCTGCAAAGTGATACTCCAGTGACATTTGAAGGCCGGTTTTATCGCTTGCATGAAGCGCTCCTGCTGCCGCGGCCACAACGGCCTGGTGGACCTCGCATCCTGATCGGCGGCAATGGGATCAGGCGCACATTGCCCTTTGTGGTCCGTTATGCGAGCGAGTGGAATTGTGTATCGCTGACGCCCGACGAATTTATCCGCTCGAACCGGCACCTGGACGAGCTGCTCCTTCAGGCGGGGCGGGAACCGGGGTCGGTGCGCCGGTCCATGATGACGGGATGTGTGTTCGGCAGGAATGAGGCGGCGCTGAAAAAGAAACTCGATATCTACGGGCAGACGCCTGAAGAACTAAGACAGCGAGGAATTGTTGCCGGCAGCCTGGATGCGATCAAAGAACAGCTTGGGGAGCTGGAGCAGGCCGGCCTGCAGCGCATCATACTCCAGTGGCTGGATCTCGACGATCTCGAAAGTTTGCGGGTGCTTGCCAGGGGGATTCTTTAACCACCTGGCCCAGCCCGAGGAAGGACTCCGAAAATTAAACTGGCCGATTGTCCAGGAACCTTTGCCATCCTACGCCGTATAATGATAGTGAGCATTTGATCATAAAACGTCCCACCGGCTTTCTCCCTTGCCCGGATATGTGGGATGAACCATTAGAAAAGGAGATGCGCTATGCGACAAAATCGCTCGACCCTTATTCTCGGAGTTCTGCTGATCCTGATCGGGATCTGGCTGGTGGTCAGCCGCCAGGTGCCTGCGCTTCAGCAGTGGCTCAACATTGAATTTACCTGGCCCATGTTGACCATCGGCGCGGGGATCCTGATCTTCGTCATTGGCCTGCTGGTCGGCGCTCCCGGCATGGCGGTGCCTGCCTCAATCGTGACAGGCATCGGCTGCATCCTGTATTGGCAAAATGCCAATAATGATTTTGGCGCCTGGTCTTACATGTGGACTTTAATTCCGGGCTTCGTCGGCGTGGGGCTCATTCTCACCGGGCTACTTGGGGAAAATACCCGCAAGAATCTTTCCGGTGGCTTGAACCTGATCGTCATCAGCGTGGTCCTGTTCCTGATCTTTGGCACCATCTTCGGCGGGCTGGCGATCCTGGGTCCCTATGGTCCGGCGATCCTGCTGATTGCGCTGGGTGTCTATATCCTGGTGCGGGGCTTTTTGCGGCCCAGGAGAGGTCAGAATGAAACGCGATAGTCTTTTCTGGGGCGGAGCCCTGATTATCCTGGGTGTGTTGATGTACCTGCAGACCCAGGGTATTATCAATAACCTCTTTTTATATTTATGGCCACTTGCAATGATGCTTGTAGGGATCTGGCTGATCCTTGGTGTTTACTGGAGACCGGCGCCGACTCTCAGCGACAGCTTTTCCATTCCCCTGGGATCCGCGCAGACGATCAATTACAACTTTTCCCATGGCGTGGGGCAGCTTGATATCAGCGGCGGTGCGCCAACGGGGCAGGCCCTGGTCGGTACCTCTGCAACCGGGATGAACCGCAGCAGCCAGCAGATCGGGGACCGCCTCGACGTCCGGGTGGAGGCGGGTCCTTCGTTTGTTCCGTTCATTGGTCCCAGCGAAGGCGTCTGGCGGTTCCAGCTTTCCCAGGATCTACCTGTCATGTTAAAGGTGGAGTCAGGAGCGAGCGCTCTGAATATTGATCTACGGGATGTGCTTGCCAGGCATCTGGAGGTCAAGACGGGAGCCAGCAGCGTCAATGTGACCATGCCGGCCCGCGGCGTTTCCTTTCTGGATCTGGACGGAGGCGCGACGACGGTGAGTGTGATCATCCCCGAAGCGGTGGCCGCCCGCATCCAGGTCGATGGCGTGACCTCCATGGAGGTGGACCTGAATCGTTTTCCCAAACTGGAGCGGGACATTTACCAATCCACCAATTTCGACGCAGCGGCCGACCGGGCTGAGATCAACATTAGCGCCGGCCTGGGCAAAGTGTCGGTGAAATAAGGGAGAGAAATATGCGACGCATAAATCCAAGGCTGCTGATCGGCGTCCTGCTTGTGGTGGGAGGTTTTCTATCCCTGCTCGATGCCATGGGAATTATCTCGAATGCAGGCGGCATCTTTTGGGGCCTGGTGTTCGCGGCGGGAGCGCTAGGCTTTCTGTACCTGCTGTTCAGCGACCAGACCAATAACTGGTGGGCAGCCTTTCCCGGCTTTACCCTGCTGGGCATGGCAGTTTCCTCCTTCCTGCCTGATTCGCTGAACGGTTATGATGGACTGGCCTTCTTTACCGGGATCAGCCTGGCATTCTGGTGGGTCTATTTCACCGACCGCCAGCGCTGGTGGGCCATTATTCCTGCCGGGGTGCTGCTCACCCTGGGTGTTGTTGCTGCTCTGGATGATGTCCGTGGAGCAGAAACAGGTGGGAGTCTTTTCCTGGGATTGGGTCTTACGTTCATCCTGGTCGCCATACTGCCGGGTGGAGGGTCACGCACGTGGGCGTTGATCCCGGGAACGATCCTGCTGGTTTTTGGCGCCGTGATCGGTACTCCCCTGTTTGGCTTTGCCCAGTATTTCTGGCCGCTTGTCCTGATCCTGCTGGGCGGATTTTTCGTATTCCGCTTCTTCAGAAATCAATCCCCTGGTTGATCATCTGGCCTTGCGATCTTTATTCGAATCCGAAAACTTAGCAAGGCTCTTCCTCAAAACAAAACACGGCGGGGCCATCCGGCCTCACCGTGTTTTGCAGTACCCTGCCCTCGCCAGTATTTATCTAATTCTCAGCACTTCATTCCATTTACGAGGATGGACTTCACTTGTTCATGTGAATTTTTCCATCTCGATGAAACCACGTTTGCAATTCTTTCCAGAATTTCCCTGCCTGCATCCGGATGTTCGACACACAATTGTCTCAGTTGATTGCCACGGATGCGAAACGTATCAAGATCCTCAATGGCGGTGACCGAGGAAGTGTAGGTTCGGCTTCCCACGACCGCCGACCAGCCGAAGACACCATCCTTTTCCACATGAGCCACAGTGATCGGCGTGCCGTCATAGGGCTTGTAGGTGACCTGTACCTTGCCATCGATGATGAGGTACAGGAATTCTGCGGGCTGGCCCTGCTGGATGACGGTTGCCCCGGAAGGGCATGAATATCGTTCAAACAGCCGCTCGAGAAGGTTGGTATATTCCGGGTTCATATCATTAAAAGTTCGTACGCTTCCTTGCATTTCCAAGATATTATCCTGACCCGGCTAGACCATTCCAGTGGCAAATATCATCATTTGCATGACATTTATCATGAATTTGTTCGAGCTGAAATTTACAGGGGTATACTTTGTAAAATTTCAATCATTCCGAACCCAAATGACCATATTGAATAATTCTTCACGAAGGAAAAACCGGGCTCTCCCCCTAATCTTTCTCGGGCTGGGCCTGCTTCTTATCGCTGCTTCTGTTTATTTTCTTCTCCAGGCCAGGGCAGAAGCAAGCTCGACCTCCAGCCTTTCGGCAATTCCCGTCAAAGTGGATTATGCCGCACCGCAGCTGTCTCTTACAGACCTGGCAGGGAAACCCGCCTCTCTGGCGGACTATCGTGGACAGGTGGTCCTCGTTAATTTATGGGCGACATGGTGCCCTCCATGCAAGGAGGAGATGCCTGCCCTTGAATCCTTCTACCGCAAGCATGCCCAGGACGGATTTACGATTGTGGCGATCAATGACGGAGATCCTACGCCCGATGTCGTCCAGTTTGTAAAGGATTACAGACTCACTTTCCCCGTATGGCTGGATCCAAAATATACGGCAACCGAAAAGGCATTCAAAACCCTGAACCTGCCCAGTTCCTATGTGATCGACCGGGATGGCAGGATCATCCTAAGCTGGGTGGGCGGTATCCAACTTCAAAACCTTGAAAAATATGTAGCTCCGGTGATCGCGGAGCAGCCATGAAGGCGGCGGTTGAATGGAAGGGCGGCCTGTCATTCACAGGAGTGGGGCCTTCTGACATCCCCGTACTGATCGATTCGAGTCCCTCGCCGGATGGCAAGAGCAATGGTTTGCGCCCCACGGAATTGGTTCTCCTGGGCCTGGCAAGCTGCATGGCCATGGACGTCATCTCCATTCTGGAGAAAAAGCGCCAGGACGTTCGGTCCTATCAGGTACACGTGGACGCGCCGCGCGCTGCCGATTTTCCGCAGGTATTCACCAGCGGTTTGATAACCTTACTGGTTTCCGGGAGCAGGGTGGAGGAAGTCGCGCTTAAGCGCGCCATTGAGCTGTCTGTAACGAAATATTGTGCCGTGTATGCCATGATGGAAAAGGCATTCCCCATAACGGTCCGTTATGAGATTTATGAGCAAGACGGCGATGACACGCAATTAAGATGTCAGGGTACGTGGCACACGGTTGCAGAGGAATAAACCTGGCTTATTCGAGACAGCCCTGGAATTGAAGTTCCAGGGTTGTTTTTTAATTCTCTATTTGTGCCTGGGCATTCGACACGACCTGGCTGGCAGCGTTGGAGCACACACACGCAGTGATCGTGAACGGGCCGCGGGTCAGTGTTCCCTGGTAGGCCTGGCCTCCGTCGTGGGCAACCCAGCCTTCCAGGTTGAAGGCGAGCGGTCCATCTGCCAGAACCCATTCGCCGTTATATTTACGGGCAATATGGACATGTGTCCCCGTGACGTGACCACCTTCGCACGATGGGTAGCCGATCGGTTGCCCAGCCTTGACCTCCTGTCCGATCCGGACGCGCCCATTGGTGGCAAGGTGCAGATAGTAGAGAACCCAGCCTGTCCGCTCATCTCCATCCTTATCCAGGTCAATGATGGTTCCATCAAGATCCGAGCGGACAACCAGCCCATCTGCCATGGCTGTGGCATACTGGTCGACAGGCACATTGACACAGCCGGATTTCTCTGAGCCTGGAGCGAAGTCGATCGCCGAGAAGGGCTCGCCTGTTCCCCAGCCGGTATGAGGCCCGCCGGTATACGCCCAGACACGGCCCGGCTGAAAGGGAAATAGCAGCGCCGGCTGCTGGAGACTCCCGGGCAGGATGGGCACGGGATCCGCCCAGGGGTCGCCGAAGAAGTTCTTGTAGACGCGCGCGATTCCTTCAGGTCCGATCGCGGCGAAGTAGGGATCCCCACTGTAGAGCCGGGAAAAATAATATTGCAGGGCAACCGATCCCGCGTTCTGCCAGGGATCCGGCCGCATAATGGTCTTATCCAACAGCTCGAGCTCGGTCATATCGCCGCTGCGCCAGCTGTAGTATCCATTATTCAGCGTATTGGCAGCCAGAACGAGCTGGAGATAAGCTCCCTCATAGAAGGACCTTCGCAGGCCAAGAATGTATTTTCCGGCAGGCGGCTCCGGCTTGCTTAGGGCGCCGGTCTCGTATTCGAGCAGGGCCAGCAGCAGGCGGGGACTGACGCTGTAATTGACCGCTACGTAATCAACCATCTCTGCACCGGTGCGCCATTGATCTCCAATGTATGCGCGGTAATCTTTTAGCCAGCCGCTGGTCGAGGCCACAAAGGCAGAAGTGCTGAACCCAATTTGCGAGGGTCCATTGACGAACGCATCGTCCGGAATGCTCTGATAAGGGGTGCCCCATAGCGGAAGATAATAAATGGGAATTTTCATCGGCATGCCCGGCGGCATGGTGGTGGCATCGCCCGGGATGATCGGGTTGGCTGCCCGGATTTCCTCTTCGGTGGTATTGAAGCGTTTTGCCAGGGCGGGGAGGGTATCTCCGCTCTGCGCGGTGTAGTCTACCAGCTCGCCCGGCGCGTAATTAGGACGGCCCGAAGTGGGCGCAGGGATGGGCGTCGGCGGAATGGGCGTGATCATATTTTGAAGGTTGGGCGATGAATTGACAGGCGCGCAGGATGCGATCAGTGCAGGGATCAGCAGATAGCTGAGCAGACGCAGGCTAAAAACAATCCCTCGTGTTTTGGATTGTGATCGTTGATTTCCTGGGTTATTCATGGGGAGGTTCTTCGGAGGCGGGACGAAGCTCATTCTCCGTTGTCTTCGCGATAAATCACTGCCCTTAACTGGCCATAGAGGTCGGCTGTGATCACTTTGTTGCCTTTGACAAGCTTGCCCTGGTAGGGCTGGTCTCCGGCCACGGCCGTCCAGCCGCTGAGCACGAAGGGGATTGGCCCATCCGCGATCATCCATTCGCCATTGTATTTGCGGGCAATATGCAGGTGCGTCCCGGTTGCGATACCGCCTTCGCAAGAGGCATGCCCGATGCGGTCGTTGATCTCCACCCAGGTGCCCTTTGCAACGCGGCCCTCACCGGCGACATGCAGATAAAGAATGTTCCAGCCGGTTTGCTCCTTGCCATCCCCATCCAGATCCACGACCACAATGCCGTTCCCGGAGCGGACCACCAGTCCCGGCGCAGAGGCCAGGATCCAGGTGGGTGTGGAGTTACAGCCGGTTTTCTTGGCCGCGGGCGCAAAATCCAGCGCGGCAAGCGGACCTTCATGCTCCCAGGCACTATGCGGGCCCCCGGTGAAGGCCCAGGGTGAGCCCAGCTCGAAGGGAAGATTAAGCTCGGGCTGGCTGAAGCCTGGAGGGAACATGGGTCCCATCCGTTCAGCACGCGCCCACGGGTCACCGAACATATTTTGATAATAAGAAGCGAACCCGCTGGTCTGGTCCATGATGTGCAGCCATTCGTTCAGGCTGTGCATTTGTGAGAAGAAATACATCAGCGCGACCGTCCCTGCATTGAGGGTGGGATCGAGCTTCAGTTTTTCCCCATCATGGAATTCCAGCTCAGTGAGCGTACCGTTTCGCCATCCATAGTATCCATGAGCCAGCTGATCGGCACCCCAGGAGAGCTGCAGGAACATGCCTTTGTTGTGATAGTTCTCGCGACCCAGCGGGTAATCGATACGAAATTGATTTTCAGGAGTGCCACGCACCCAGCGCGCTTCATAATCCAGCAGTGCAAGCAGAAGACGAGGGTTGACCGAGTTCTCATATGCGATTCGCTCGATCACACCCGCACCGGTTGTCCACCCGGTGGATTTGAGATATTCACGGTAGGTGGAAAGATATCCACCTGCCTCCTTTACATAGGCCGGGACGTCAAAACCCAGGGAGGTTGCCGAAAGCACAACTTCATTATCTGGCACGATCTGGATTGCAGGAGCATATTGCGCGCTGGCATCCCGGCGGTCCGGGATGATCAACAAGGTGCCTGTGTCAAGAAAACCAGATTCGGACAGCACCTTGGGAGATGCAATCTCACTCACCTCCACGCCAAAGCGCTTTGCCACAGCCGG
>JBLNAU010000489.1:0-4259 GCA_050259515.1 Syntrophothermus sp. | reverse complement strand
CCGGCAAAGAGGGCGAACATGCTGATCACGCAGAAAAGAAGGCTGAGCACGCCGAAGATCTGCATGTTGCGGATCAGATAAATACGGTAGCGCAAATTGGAGATCTGCAGCAGCAGGTTCTCTTCCGGTACGTTCTGGTAGCGGTCATACAGGCCGCGGATGATGGTGGCAAGGGTCAGGAAGCGGTTGGTGTAGGCCAGCATCAAAAGAGAGACGGCTGGGAATAACAGGGCGGGCGTGTTGATTGTGATTTCCATGAGTTTACGTGTTTTCCGGGAATGCAAATGCGACATGATCCGCGTTGACCAGCACCATCGGGACTTTCATAAGCTGCATCTGGGGAAGAGTGGGATTGGTGATCGTCACATCGTAGAGCGACATCCACAGCACGCGGGCCATTTCCAGGCTGACGCTGACCTCTGTCTGCGTGGAGATCCGGATCTTCCCCTGCATGACGAAGGTGCCCACCAGCACCTCCACATCCACCATCATACGGTTGACCTCATCGGACTCGTAATCCAGAGGCTCCTCGGTGGGCGGCAGGGTATGGAAAGCGATCACTTCGGTACTGGGGAAATACATCTCGGGATAGGAAAGTGGCTTGTCTGCTCCTCCCCCGAACACCAGCATGTGTGCCCTGAGCAGGTGCATATATTTCGGCACGCCATCCGACCGCAACCAGATATTGACGCGGTGGACGCTTTCCTTGGTCACCACTTCCCCCCGGACGACCGAAACCTTTGTATACAGCATGACGGGCGTCGTTCTTTCATCGGGCCTGAGGATATACATAGTGCCTCCCTCAACGATTATACACTTGCCCGCTCCCCCCATCACGGTTTATACTGTATAGGTAACTTCCGGATTCTCCACCACGAAGCCGCAAAGGAACAGCCATGAAAAGCAAAATTTTCATGTACCTTTGTGACATGGCTGCCCCTGCCTAATGGGGATCGTGGTTCATCTTTATCGATACCATGGATAAATGATTCAATGCACAATAAACGCTGGGTGATCAACCCGCCAATCACACCTGAAGCCGACGAGGCACTCACCAGATTTCCTCCCATCCTCAAGCAAATCCTGTTTAATCGTGGCCTGGCAAACTATGAAGAGGCGCGCGCCTTTATGAGAGCTGTCCCAAGCTTCGATACCAATCCATACCAGCTGACCGGCATGGAGGCAACCGTCGACCGCATCCTGTATGCGATCCGCCATAGTGAGCCGATTGCCGTCTACGGCGATTACGATGTAGATGGCGTGACTGCCACCGCCCTCCTGGTGGACGCGCTGACCAGCATCGGCGCCAACGTGCGCCATTACATCCCCAACCGCTTCGATGAAGGCTACGGACTGAATATCGATGCGCTGGATACGCTCCAGTCGGAAGGTGTAAAGCTGGTCATCACCGTGGACTGTGGGATCCGCTCGCCGAACGAGGCGATCCACGCCCGGGAGATCGGCCTGGATCTCATTATCAGCGACCACCACCACCCGGATGGCGAAAACCTACCCGACTCCCTGGCTGTAGTCAACCCCAAACAACACGGGGATATCTATCCCGACAAATACCTGGCCGGTGTGGGCATTGCCTACAAGATCGCAGAGGCCCTGATGCAAAAGATCAACGGGCAGCCTGTGAACGGCAGCCTGGGCGACCTGCTCGATCTCGTTGCCCTGGGCACCGTTGCCGACCTGGCGCCGCTCATCGGAGAAAACCGCTCCCTGGTACGCAAAGGACTGCGCCAGATCAGCAAGACCAGGAGGCAGGGACTGTATTCCCTGGCCAGCGTCTCCAAAATGCAGATCGGAAAAGTGACCGCCGGCAACATCGGCTTCATGCTGGGACCGCGCCTGAATGCATCCGGCCGGCTGGAGTCCGCGCTGGCCTCCTTTGAATTATTGACCACCACCGACATCATGCGCGCCGGCCAGCTCGCCCAGCAGCTTGACGTGCAGAACTATCAGAGGCAGGGCCTGACCCGAACCACCCAGGAACAGGCAGAACAGATCGCTCTCCGGGATGACCCGGATACGTTCCTGCTCTTCGCGGCCGATGAAACCTTCAACCCCGGGGTTGTGGGGCTGGCCGCCTCCCGGCTCACCGAGCTGTACTACCGTCCAGCCATCGTGGCCGCCAGGGGCCTCGAGGAAACGCGCGGTTCCTGCCGTTCCATTCCCGAATTTCATATCACCGACGCGTTGGATCTGTGCAAGGATCTGCTGGTCCGTCATGGAGGCCACGCGGCTGCAGCTGGTTTCACGGTCCGCAATGAAAACCTGCCCGAATTCGTGGCGCGCCTCAAGGAGATCGCCCGCGACCAGCTCGAGGGCAAGGATCTGCGTCACTCGCTCTCGGCCGATATGGAGGTTTCCCTGCCCCAGTTGAGCATGGAAGTGCTGGATCACCTGGAATATCTGGAGCCAACCGGCTATGGCAACCCGAGCGCCGTCTTCGTCTCACGGGACGTCCGGATCAAAAGCTTCCGGCCCGTGGGCTCGGAAGGCAAACACTTGAAAGTCACTCTGGACGATGAGTGCGGTGGGTTCCTGGACTGCATTGGCTTCCGCATGGGTCCCCTGCATACCTCCCTGCAGCCGCGCGTGGACGTTCTCTATAACATTGAGCTCAACGAATACAACGGTCGCAAATCCCTGCAGCTCAACCTGAAGGATATCAAGCCCGCCGGGACGCCCGATTAGTTTGCAACTTTGCTCCTGATGGGTCGTATAAAAAAGAGAACAGCACTCTTCCATGTCAGGAGAAAGAAATGAATACAGAATACACCTATACAGAAAAACCTACCCTGGTGAACGTCATTGCCTGGACGACCCTCGCCAGCGGCATTGTCAACATCGGATGGGGGCTTGCCACCTCGGCCGCTGCTGTGCTGACAGTCATCGGCATTTGCTGCACCCCCCTCACGATCCTGCCCGCCATTCTCGGCATCTTTGAGATCATCTATGCGGCCAAGTTGTTAAGCTCACCGCCCCAGGCGGTCCGGCCGGCCACAAACCTCGCGATCCTCGAGATCGTCTGCATTCTGACCGGGAACGTCTTTTCCATGATCGTCGGTATCGTCTCACTCGTTTTCTATAACGATTCGACTGTCAAGGAGTACTTTACCCGTTTGAATGGCGGCCTGCCACCGACACCTGTTTCGCCCGCTCCACAGGTACCGCCAATTGTGCCGACCACGACCGTTGATGAACTGGTTTCCTCACCCATCGTGAGTGAGGAACCCTCCGCTGCGGAGGGCCCCGTCACACCGCCTGCACCCGTGGAAGAATTCATCCCGTCTCCTCTTACAGGAGAGCCTGAGACCCCCGTTCCGCCGGTCCCCCCGGATGCCCCTGCCTCATCCGACCCGAGAGCGCAGTCCTTCCCCACTGAGGAGCCGCCTGAAGATCCCGAACGTCCCGCGCAATAAAACTACCAGCTTCCGACCTTTTGGGTCGGAAGTTTTTTTATCAGCAGACGGGCAAGCCTCTTGACTTAGATTCCTGCAACCCATAAAATGAGCGTGCCCTGAACCGAGATCCTGAACCGATTGAAAAGCTGCGGGAATGATTGGCCCGTTCTCCATTTCCTTCCGCTTTTTCCCTGTAGATGCCTCTTGCAAAATAAAATCTTTGGCAACCAAACACTGAAGCTGGAAGGCGTAAAGTCGCTCCCCCTATGGCGGGGTATCCATGCATTGCTTTCAATGATCGTTGCCTGGCTCCTGATCGCGGAGCTGATTGCCCGTACCTCCCTCGGATATTCTCTGCCGCCGCCCAGTGTAGGCGTGGATTCATTTGAGCTCGATACAAAGCTCTATTACCTCGAACAAAGCATTCGACAGAACGGTCCCCTGGATTGTCTGATTCTGGGCGATTCCATGACCAACAATGGAATCGATCCACGAGTCCTGGAGGAGGCCTACCGGGCGGAAACCGGCTCTTCCATCCATTGTTTTAACTTTGGCATCCCCGCCCTGTTCCTGGATGGCTCCGGTCCGCTGGCGGAAGCCCTGGTCAATCGCTTCCATCCCAGGCTTCTCATCGTGCCCCTCTCGGTCCGCGATTTCGAGCCAAGCCTCAAATTTCCGATCAGGGACGCTGCCCGTTCGGCATGGGGCCGGCAAAACCTTGGGGAGCAATCGCTTCGCGGCTGGGCAGTAAACTCGCTCTATGGGTACCGGTATTTGATTTCCCTGCGGTACTGGCTGACTCCCTCCAACCGGGAAAAGCTTTCCAGCACCTGGCATTCCATGACC
>JBLNAU010000488.1:0-5286 GCA_050259515.1 Syntrophothermus sp. | reverse complement strand
GGGAGGGAGTGGCTGTACAACCATTGCCGTCAACCTGGCGCTTACCTTGCATAATGAAGATACTCGGGTAGCCCTTGTAGATGCAAATCTACAATATGGGGATGTTGCTGTCTTTGTGAATGAACAGGGCAAGAATACAATTGTCGATCTCGCGCCCAGGGCGGAGGAGCTTGATCCGGAAATCGTGGAAGAGGTCATGCTCAAGCATTCTTCCTCGGGACTGCATATTCTGGCAGCACCCAGCCGCCCTGAATATGCGGAAAAGGTATCGAGTGGGCAGTTCGCCAAGGTCTTGGAGTATCTTAAGCAAATGTATGCTTATGTGGTGGTGGATACTGCTTCGCTCCTGACCGATGTAACTTTGGCCGCCATAGATGCCAGCGATCTGATCGTTCTGGTGAGTACGCAGGACATACCCTCCATAAAGAATTGCCGGCTCTTCCTGGATCTCTCACAGACCTTGGGGATCGAACGCGAGCGAATTCTTTTTGCCATGAACCGCTATGACAAGCGGATCAATATTACTCCGGAGCGTGTTGCGGAAAACTTGAAGCAGGAAGTTTCGTCTGTAATTCCATTGGATGAAGCCACTGTCATGAAGGCTGTGAACCGTGGTATACCATTCGTCCTGGAGAGTCGCAATCAGCCTGCCTCACGCGGCATTCTCACCCTCGCTGAAAGTGTCCGGGCTCGGATTGCTTTGCAGGAGTCTGCTGAGGATGCAAATCGTCCCACCCGGCGCTAATTCTTATTCGTAAACTTAACATGATCAGGAGATGAGGAAAGATGTCTCTTTTAAAACGGATCGAAAAAGGACAGAGCGGTAATACTCCCGGAGGTTCCTCCTCGGACAATCAAAGCTCGGATGGTTCGCGGCTTTCCTCACTTCAGGCGCGCCGGGTAAATGCCCCCATTACTTCACCTCAAGCCGGTTCGTATTTCGACCTGAAGACGAGGGTGCAAAACAAGCTGCTCTCAGAGCTGGATCCGACAATGGACGTTACCCGGACCGAAGAGGTGCGGCGTACGATCCAGGATTTATTTGAACAAATATTGGCTGAGGAGAATATTGTTCTCTCCCGCCCTGAACGTGCCCGCTTGTTTGAACAGATCGCTGCAGAAATTCTGGGGTTTGGTCCATTGCAGCCGTTGCTCGACGATGACACCATTACCGAAATCATGGTGAACGGGCCCAAGAACGTCTACATTGAGCGGAAGGGAAAGATCCACCGGGTCCCTGTGACTTTTGAGAACAATGATCATGTCATGCGCATCATTGACCGCATTGTGGCTCCGCTGGGAAGAAGAATCGACGAATCCAGCCCGTATGTAGATGCACGCCTGCAGGATGGCTCCCGTGTGAATGCAGTCATTCCGCCCATCTCCCTGGTTGGGCCCACGCTGACCATCCGTAAATTTTCCAGGAATCCGATCACAGTGGATCAATTGATTCAATTCGGTTCCATCAGTCCCGAAGCGATTCAATTCCTAAAGGCGTGTGTAGAATCCCGTTTAAATATCCTGATCTCGGGCGGTACAGGCTCGGGAAAGACCACTCTGCTTAATATCATGTCCGGTTTTATCCCGAACGATGAGCGGATCATCAAGATCGAAAATGCTGCAGAACTCCAATTGAGACAGGAACATGTGGTAACCCTCGAATCCCGCCCGCCGAATATTGAAGGCCGTGGTGAGATTACCATTCGTGACCTGGTTATTAACTCACTCCGCATGCGCCCTGAAAGGATCATCGTAGGGGAATGCCGCGGCGGTGAAACGCTGGACATGCTCCAGGCAATGAATACCGGCCATGACGGTTCCATGACTACCGCCCATGCAAACAGCCCGCGCGATGCGATCGCACGTGTTGAAACCATGTGTTTGATGGCTGGTATGGACCTCCCGATTCGGGCAATCCGCGAACAGGTTGCGAGCGCGGTTGATCTGATCGTCCACCAGGAGCGCATGCGGGATGGCACGCGTAAAGTTACCAGTGTTACCGAGGTCAGCGGGATGGAAGGGGATGTTATTACGATGACGGACATTTTTGTCTTTGAACAGACCGGGATCGAAAATGGCAAGATCATCGGGCGGCTACGTCCGACAGGTCTGCGCCCGAAATTCATGGATAAGATCGAGGCTGCGGGTATCAATCTGCCTCCGTCGATCTTTGGTATTGGCGAGCGCCGCCGCTACTAAACACAAGAATGAGCAGGTAATGTGATATGAATCCAATGCTTCTATTAGGCGGGGGAGTCATCTTATTGATACTTCTAATCATCGGTGCCGTCGTTTCTATCACAAGCGATCGTTCACTCGTTGAAGAGCGCCTGGGACGTTACCTGGATGACGAAGAGCCACAGGAAAATGAACGGGGGAATAGGAGTGCGGCCACCGACTGGCTTAACCGCCGGGTTGCAAAATCCTCGATGGGAGACAAGGTCGCACGTGAGCTCGCACGTGCAGATCTAAAGTTCAAAGTAGCCGAGTATTTTGCCCTGATCTTTATCTCCACGCTGGCGGTGGCTGCAATTGCTTACGTAATTCAACCCCACCCGGCCTCGGTGGCCATCGGTGGCTTGATCGGTTTCTTCCTGCCGCGTTTTTACGTCAAAAGACAGCAGTCCGTCCGCCTGGTCAAATTTAATGATCAGTTGTCCGACATGCTGAATCTGATGGTGAATGGTCTGCGTGCGGGTTATTCCACCATGCAGGCCCTGGAGGCCGTCAGCCGCGAGCTGCCTGCCCCGATCAGTGATGAGTTCCGTCGGGTGGTTCAGGAAATGCAGATCGGTATCACCATGGAAACTGCCCTGGAAAATCTCCTCAGGCACATTCCGAGTGATGACCTGGACTTTGTTGTTACGGCAATCAATGTCCAGCGTGAGGTCGGTGGTAACCTGTCTGAAATCCTGGATACGATTTCATTTACCATCCGTGAGCGCGTCCGGATTAAAGGAGAGATCCGGGTCATGACTGCGAATGTGCGAACTTCAGGTGCCGTGCTCTCCCTGATACCAGTATTTTTGACCCTGGCTCTCTGGTTTGTGAGCCCGGAATATATCGGTAGCTTCTTTTCCCGCGGCCCTGTATGCGGATGGACGGCTGTGGGAGTGATTGTCGGTATGATCGCTGCTGGATATTTTGTGATGATGAAAATCGCGGACATCGAGGTGTAGGATGCCACTGATCATCTTTGGTGCCATCGTATTAATTGGGGCGATTGCGATCGTTGTCTTTAGTTTAAGAAGAAACACACAGGGTGAAGAAGACGATCCTTTGCAGGCGCGTCTGGCTGAGTTCATTCAGCGAGGCGATGTCAAGTCGCTGGAGGAAATCGAGCTCTCCCAGCCGTTTGGCGAGCGTGTGATCATTCCGGTGATTCGGCGCATTGGTGAATTTTCAGCCCGATTTACGCCTCAAAAAGCCATTCAGGATACAGCCCGGCGGTTGGAACTGGCCGGTAATCCCTGGCCGATCGATGCGGCTACTTTTCTTGCCATTCGTTTCATCCTGGCTGTTGTGCTGGCCGGGTTCCTGGCTGTCGTGATCTTTATCTCGCCTTCGTCCAAAGCAAGTGATAATTTCATGTATATCGGTGGAGCAGCCTTTGCAGGGTTCTTCCTGCCACATCTCATGCTTACCAGCCGCATCACCCGCCGCCAGACGGAGATCCGCAAGGCCATGCCAGACGCGCTCGACCTTCTGACCATCTGTGTGGAAGCTGGCCTGGGCTTCGATGCGGCCATGGCGAAGGTCAGCGATAAATGGGAAAATGAACTTTCCATGGCCTTTGCCCGGGCGATCCGTGAAGTCCAGCTTGGCAAGGTGCGCCGGGAAGCGTTAAAGGATATGGCCGACCGCCTCGGCATCCCGGAAATGACCAGCTTTGTGGCCGCGATCATCCAGAGTGAGCAACTGGGTGTGAGCATGGCCAAAGTTTTGCGCATTCAGTCAGATAATATGCGTGTGAAGCGGCGCCAAAGGGCCGAAGAAATGGCTCACAAGGCTCCAATTAAAATGATCATTCCGATGGCGCTGTTGATATTCCCGTCCATTATGATCATTATTTTGACCCCGGCTGCCCTCCAAATCATGCAGAATCTCGGTTAGTCGTCTTTGATTCTGTTTCTGTGAATAAGATACCCTGGACGTATCGCCTCCATCAACTGGCCTGGAATGGGCTGGATTTGATTTATCCACCGATATGCGGTGGCTGTGGAAGAACTGGTTGGCGATGGTGCAGGGAGTGTCAAAACCGGATTCCGCGCATCGAAAAACCGTTCTGTGAAAAATGTGGAATCCCGACCCAGGGGAAAAGTCTTTGTGATCGCTGCCGGATCCAACCGCCTGCCTACCGCATGATGCGTTCGTGGGCGGTTTTTGATTCCCCTGTACAGAACGGGCTGCATTCGATGAAATACCGCCGGAACATTGGGCTCGGAGAAGCAGTAGCCCATCAGATGGTGGAGTTCATTAACGATCTAGGGTGGGATGTCGATGCGTTGATCCCGGTCCCGTTGGGGAGGAAACGCCTGAAGGAGCGGGGTTATAATCAAGTTGCACTCGTAGCCGAGCCGCTTGCCTATCTTGCCGGGATAAAATATCTGCCCAAAGCGTTATGGAAGGCACGCGAGACCCGGTCTCAGGTTGGGCTGAACGTAAACCAGCGTCATGAGAACGTTCTCAATGCCTACCAGGCGGATGCCCATAGTATAGAGCGGAAATCAATTTTGATCATGGATGATGTTTCCACAACCGGGTCTACCATTTCATCCTGTACGGAGGCGCTGCTGTCTGCCGGAGCGCGCGAAGTGTACGCGATCACCATTGCCCGTGCCCTTGCGCATCATGATCTGAATCGTGTTTGACAACCGCCCAAACGGGAGGTTGATAATCAAAACAGGAGGTTCTATGACACCGAAGATTGAGATCGTCGCTCGCAATATGAGGCTGAACGATAACCTCAAGGAATATATTGAGAAGAAGACGGATAAGCTCGAACGACATCTCCAGGAGATCGAGGAAATACGTGTGGAGGTGTCTCATGTAAAATCGGCCCGCAGTGCCACGGACCGGCAGGTTGCGCAGTTGACGGTGCATGGCCGGGGATTTATCCTCCGGACCGAAGAACGGGCGGACGATATCCATGCGGCCTTTGACACTGCACTCGACAAGATGATGCGCCAGATCGGGCGCTATAAAGGAAAGCGCAACCGCGGCCGGGGTGACGGACGCTCCGCTGCCGAGGTGGTAGAAGAACAGATGCCCATTGACGAGGAGACC
>JBLNAU010000487.1:0-4243 GCA_050259515.1 Syntrophothermus sp. | reverse complement strand
ATTGTTTCAATGGGTCCCTGTACTATGAGAGGAATGAGCTTCTAAAGACAATACTACCGCAGTGGAGCAGGTGGATCGTAATAGGCGTCGATCTTGCCCAGCTCCCAGGGTGAGACAGAATTTTCAGGGTTCTTAAAGTAATACGGGTGCAGCAGGTAAGCCATCTTGCGGATGGCAGTCACCTGGCGCGGGCCGGGGCGCTTGAACAGGCTCGAATCATAATGGTAGACGCGGTCATTCATAACCGCTGTAATGCTCTGGTAGCCCTCACGCATCACGATCTCAGAGACGGTGGTGACCTCATAGGGTCCTGCCTTGGGCCACAGCGGAGTCAGGATCACATCCGGGTTGCGGGTGACGATATCGGCATTGGTCGTGGGGAAGGCGGAGTAGGGAATGTCGGCAAAGATGTTGCTGCCACCGGCGATCTCGATGATCTGGTCCATGGGAGAGCCGGCACCCGTGGCCCACGGCCCATAATGGCTGATCTCCATGTATACGCTGATCCTGGGCAGGCCCTTGGTGATGGCCTCGATCTCCTTGATCTCGGCATAATAGCCCTTGACCAGCTTGCGGGCTTTGCTCTCGGTGCCGGTGGCGGTACCGACTTCAATCATTGCCTGGAAGACCTCATCCAGCGTGGTCGGGTTTTGATACAGAACGTTGTACCCGGCGGCGGCCAGTTCATCCGCCATGCCCTTTTGGATCGACTCAGTGGCAATGATCAGGGTGGGATCCAGCGCGTCGATGACCTCCCGGTTATAGTCGATGAATCCGCTGACAACGGCGACTTCCTTGCTCAGCTCGTCCTCCACGCTGATGAACTGGTATTCATAATAAGGCACCCAACCCCGCGTATAGGTGACCTCCGGCGGGTAATCGGTATACTGCGACCAGCCGACCAGGGAATCCTGCATTCCCAGGGCATAGATTACTTCCACACAGCTGGGTGCAAGGCAGACAATGCGTTGTTTATCGGCTGCGTTCGCACTGCCGGTGACGGTCGTAACGACCAGCATCAGCGCGACAAAAACGAACACGAGCCGCATTTTCATGTTTTTCATGTTGATATTCTCCTTTTGAGTGGTACGCCGAAAAAGTCAATTGGGATGGCCATCAAGTTATACTTCTGTTCCATGCCTCCTCTCTGTGCTCCCTTCTATCCCTTTGACAGATGAATCGGAAATCCTTCCATGTGAGCAATGACGAGACAAACACAGTTTTCTGTGAGATTGCCCGTAATCAGTATAGGATGCAGGGGAGGCGAATTCAACTGACGAAAGTCATCATGAGCACGGCTCGAAAAAATTGGAAAAGGTCAAACGGCTGTAAATAGGAACCGTGATTGTACGAATGGATCGTGCAATTCGTAGACAGTCTTTTTTCTCCCCACCCGAAAAATGAAACTCAGCCTGCTATCGGTTTTCCTTCTGCATAGTAAAATAACTCCATGACATCCTACTGCGAATATTGCATTTCCCACCCCGAAGACACATTTAACAGGGTCTATCACGATACCCAATATGGCTTTCCTCTTAAAGATGACAACCTGTTGTTCGAGCGCCTGGTCCTGGAGATCAACCAGGCGGGCCTGTCGTGGATCACCATTTTGAAGAAGGCGGAAAACTTCCACCAGGCGTATCATCGCTTTGAGATTACAAGGGTGGCAAGGTATGGTGAAAAGGACTTTGACCGCCTGATGGCAGATCCGGGAATCATTCGCAATCGCCTGAAGATCAACGCCGCCATCGTCAACGCGCAGAGGATCCTGGAGCTGCAAAAGGACTGCGGCTCCTTTGCCGCCTGGCTGGATCGGCATCATCCTCTTTCGAAAGAGGAATGGACCAAGCTGTTCAAAAAGACGTGAAAACAATATCGTCTTCGCTTCCAGGAATTTCGCAAGAAACTCGCAGTTTGATACCTTCATCGACCTGATAGAACAAAACCTTCACTCGCAGTAGTTCTAACAAATCCCGCTTTCCTTTAAAAGTTGCCGCTGGTAGCAGATCTCTTATGAGTGCAGCCATATCTGGAATTCGGCTTTCTGTTTCAGGGCTAATTTCCAGTTCTGCTAATTCAGCCTCCAGCCTGGTTTTCTCCTGGAGGAGAAGATTTTGTTCTGCTTCCAACTGGCTGATCTTCTCTTTAATAACTGCCTTCACTGTACTGCCGCTAAACTCCGAGAGTTCATCTATCAGTCTTCGTATCTTTTCAGATGATGCCTCGATCATTTTCAAAATCGTCGCATGTTGTTCTCGCCTTGGCTCCAGTTCCTGCTCTCGCCTTTCAGCCATATTTCGTAATCCTTCCCTCAAGACGGTCTCATCCTCCAGTAAAGAAGATAACCACTCCCAAACAGCTTTATCTGCTCGTTCCATTTGAATGCTTCGTTTATGAAATCCACACTTGGCCCGCTTATTGTTATAGCTTGCGCACCGATAGTAGGGTTTGGATCCTTCCCATTTTCGAAAGCCATACATTGCCAAGCCGCAGCTGCCGCAACGAATATGTCCAACAAGGAGATACTCATATTTTCTGTTCCGGCTAGCGCGTTCCTGATTTCTTTTGGCTCTTGCCTGAGCAATTTCAAAGGTCTTCTTATCGACCAATACCAGATCAGGAAGATCAATCGGAATCCACTCTGATTTTGGCCTTGGCACTTGTCGTCCATCTTTGAGGATTTTCGTTTTGCGATAGTGCATTTTGCCGGCATAGGTTTCATTGACCAGAATTGCCCTGACAGAGTTCGGCTGCCAGATGGTGGACGATCTTGGCTTGACACCCATTTCGTCGAGACGCTTTGCAATCGCCATCAAAGACAGAGGCCCGCCATCTTCGCGGGTTGTGTACCAGCGAAAGATCATCTTCACCACCTCTGATTCGATGGGATCAATGAACATTTCCGCATCGCGCGATTTTCCCCTGCGCCCATAGCCATAAGGGACATATCCGCTCATCACCGGCTTCTTGTCGTCCTTTGCCTTGTTGATGCGTCCATTTTGGGTTCGATCTAAAATCTTCAAGCGTTCTGTATGAGCGAGCATTGCAAAGATGCCATCTGAAATCATGCCCTGAAGGTCGTTTTGAGATTGCCCGCGGTCAACAAAGTGAAGCTCGATGCCTTTGTCCTGCCATTTGCCGATCAAGGGCACGTAGTCATAGTAATTTCTGGAGATACGATCCGAAGTGTACGCCAGCACTACATCGACTTCCTTGTTCGTGATCATCGTTTCAAGCATGGAAAAGCCCGGCCGGTTCAGACTGGCCCCGGAGGCATTGTCGGAAATCTCTTTTATGATGCGAAATCCGAGCCGCTCGGAATATCGCCTGCACTCATCCACCTGGAACGGCAGGCTATGCCCTTTTTCTGCCTGTTCATCGGTACTGACCCTGGCATAAATTACAGCGCGCTTTTTCATTTTGTGTCTCCTGTAGATCTGCATGGATTGGGTAGTTTGCCGTTCACCTTACTCACCTGACTTAGGCTGGCTGATAGAGGACATCCGACAGTTCACGGAACAATTCTGTTCCCAGGATCTGGCGTTGATCCCCGGTAGGTAAGCGCAATCCGTTGATCAAATCGGCGAGAATAAGCCCCATATTTCCATTAGTTTCGAGGAGGCTTACTCCATCTGTCGCTTCCTGCCATTCCTGGCGAAGCCGGGTCAGTGTGGATATGATTCGGTCATGGCTTATGGATGGTTTGGTGGGTGACTGCAGCATGGTTGCTCCTTGGAGATGGGTCTCTTCATTATTAAGGTAATGAAATCGCCCTGGTGGAATCCCACCAGGGCGTGAAATCAGGACTGATATAATGAAATCAGCCCTTTCCTCTGGTCAACTGGTGGGTTGGGTCAGGGTCGTGTGAGTGTTGGCGCACAAGCACGGCCCGTCTGTTTTCTTAATAATATCGTAACGTTACGATATTATAATTTAAGGTGATTATTTGTCAACGATTTTATGAGAAAAAAGCGGACTGGATTATCTTCTTTTGGAACCAGGTTTTGGTTTTGCCCCCCGGCGTTCCCCCAATTGTTCAGAGTTCTTGGCGTATGCTTCCAACGATTCTCGATTGACCTGCCAGGACGGCCCCCATTTTCTTCCCAGCACCTTCTCAGACCGGATCAACTGCCGGATGTAATCCGGGTTGTATCCGAAGATGTTCGCAGCTTCGTAGGTGGTCAGCCAGTCTTCCATTCCAAAATCTCCCTCGGAAATTATAACGTGGATGCAGGGGGAGAGA